>JBBDRV010000030.1:0-11492 GCA_040905285.1 Balneolaceae bacterium
CGGAAATTGACAAGATTTCCATCATTGATAAAAAGATGTTTGCTGTGAGTTCCCGGCAGGAGGCAGATTCCGTGATCCAGCGAGTACTGATCAGATAATCCCAGAACCTGAACCTCCTCCCCTCTCATCACATCTTCCTCACCGGAGACTCCGGAGATGAGAAGCATGGGGTGGGGGAGAGTTTCTGAAGGAGCGAATGTACGTGTAATCAGATTCGGCTTCTCCAGAGAGAGGGGAAGGCCGGCATAGGGCAGCTCACAGAGACCGATACTCGAACTGGCCATGCCGGAGACAAGAATCGGAAGCCCGTCGATCTCAATGTCGGAACGACGAGCAAGCAGTTCTGTTTTCTCACGAAGCAGTGAACGCATCAAACCGGACTTCTCTTCTGCCGGCCGGGTTTTCGTAAGTCGCAATCCGACGGACCGGATGCCGTCGCTGTCCTGAATATGACAGAGAGATTCACCGGTGGAGGCATTCACCAGGTGCAGGCGAAAGGAGCTGGTTCCCCAGTCGCATCCCAGAAAGTGAGGTGTTGTCATCGTTTATGGTTTGGATGTGGTCTGAAGTGCAGTGAAATTGCAGGAAAATCCATCGATTTAAAATACTCGTATTGCAGTCGTTTTGAATGCAATAATCCGATTCACGCACCACGAAATACCTTAAATTTCATGAACGGATTCTAAAATCATTTTCTTTACACTACTGGTATTTTGTCGGATACTAACAGGAGATTTTTAATCGTATGCCCTGGCGTTCTGGCGTGATTCTCCCAGCCCGTCAATCCCCAGCTCCACAACATCGCCGGGGCTCAGAAACCGGGGCGGATCAAAACCAAGACCGACACCCGCAGGAGTTCCCGTGGAGATAATATCCCCCGGATGCAGGGTCATGAACTCGGAGAGATGGCTGACAAGATAGGGGATCTGAAAAATGAGCTTGTTCGTATTGCCGTCCTGCGTCAGCTCTCCGTTCACCCTGAGCCACAAGCGCCGGTTATGGATGTCCTCAATTTCATCCCTGGTCACCAGATACGGCCCCAGCGGTGCAAACGTGTCGCAGCTTTTTCCTTTCACCCACTGTCCGCCACGATCGAACTGGAATGCACGTTCGCTGTAATCGTTATGCAGAACATATCCCGCTACATAGTCCATAGCTTCATCTTCAGAGACGTAGGATGCTTTTTTGCCAATCACAACAGCCAGTTCCACCTCCCAGTCGGTTTTTTTACTGTTTTTCGGTATTACCAGGTCGTCGTTGGGTCCACAGATTGAAGAGGTGGCTTTAAAAAAAATGATAGGCTCCTCAGGAATATCCATGCCACCTTCCCGCGCATGATCTTCATAATTCAGCCCGATACAAACCAGCTTGCCCGGCTCAAATACCGGTGTACCGAGCCGTGTATTCCTGTCGACAACCGGAGCTGCATTCCTGTTGTCATTCACCCATTTTTCCAGTCCCTCAAGACCACCGTTCCGGAAAAACTGACGATCAAAATCATCGGTATAGTCACTGACATCCAATCGCCTCCCATCAGAAAGCTCCACACCGGGTTTTTCTTTTCCGGCGCTGCCAAAACGTAGTAGTTTCATACGAACAGTTATTTTTAGTTAGGTATTCAGTTTAATAAACCCGCCGTCAATCGGGTAATTGGTACCCGTGGTAAAGCCCGCTTCATCAGAACAGAGATACAGAGCCAGCCAGGCGATTTCCTCGGGTCTACCCATTCTGCCAATCGGCTGTGTTCCCGACAGTTTTTCAAACATCTCCTTTTCCTGTCCCGGATAATTGTTCTTCAGATAACCGTCGACAAACGGGGTATGGACCCGGGCCGGGGAGACGGCGTTGCATCGGATATTCGCTTCCAGATAATCTTTTGCGATGGAGTAGGTCATGGACAAGACAGCCCCCTTGCTCATGGAATAGGCAAACCGGTCGGCAATACCCAGACCCGCTACAATAGAAGCCATATTCAGAATCACACCCCCGCCTGATCGTTTCATCCTGTCAACCGCCGCATAGGAACAGTTATAGACGCCTTTGACATTGACCGCATAGACGCTGTCAAAATCCTCTTCCGTGGTTTCCTCCAGCTTGCCGATATGAGCGCGTCCGGCATTGTTGACAAGGATGTCCAGACGTTCCCGATGTTGAAAGACATTGTTAAAGGCTTTCAGAACCGCTTGCTGATCGGTCACATCCAGCTGGTGGAAGGTTGCCTTTCCGCCGCCGGCAGAAATTTGTTCCACAACGTCTTCCCCCTCCGGCTGATCCAGATCTAGAATATGCACGTCTGCTCCCTGCCGTGCAAACAAAATCGCAATACTTTTGCCGATACCTCTGGAAGCTCCGGTAACAACTGCCGTTTTATCCTTTAAAGAAAATAGAGACATGATCATTCTGTTCAGTTAATGCCGGTCGTTTTGATTTAATTACTCCTGTTTTCAACAGCCATATTTATTTCGACAGGGGGAATAACCTCTTTTTCATTATCCGGCTGTCGATCTCTCCACCAGTTCGCAAGAATGGATCCCGAAATATCCATCCATGTTCCGAAAACAGCTGGAAACAGGCCCATTGTGGCGGCCCGACCCATATCTGATGCAATCCCCGCGGCCATCCCTCCATTTTGCATGCCAACTTCAAAGGCAATGGTACGGCTGTCCATCTTGTTCATCCTGAAGAGACGACAGCCCCAATAGCCAAGAAAATATCCCGCCGCGTTGTGAATGGCTGCCGCAATCAGAAGAAGAAGACCGATCGAAAGCAGACTGTCCCGTCCTGCAGCAACGATAACGGCGATAATAACAACATTTGCAGCCATCGCAACGACCGGCATTAAATCATGCAGCCATTTCACCCTGCCGCGAAATAGTCGGTTGAAAACCAGTCCTGCAATCACCGGCAGAATGATCATTTTCAGAATGCTGATCATCATGCTGTAGAATTCAATCGGCACCATTTGTCCGGCCAGCAGCTGCATCAGGAACGGAGTCATTAATGGTGCCAGAAGCGTCGCAAAAGCTGTCAGGGTTACAGACAGGGCCAGGTTACCATTGGATATAAAGGCCATTACATTGGATGAGACCCCACTGGGAGACGATCCGATCAGCACAATGCCGGCGGCGATTTCCGCAGGAAACCCCATCAACAAGGCGAGCGTAATTCCGATCACCGGCATAATGGTAAACTGGCAGGAAAGACCGACAAGGACGCCCCTGGGCATTTTGACAACACCCGCAAAATCCTGCAGGCTCATTGCCGTTCCCATTCCGAACATAATGATCTGTATGAGAGGAACGATTAGCCGTTCCGTATCGAAATCCCCGATCCGGACCATGTATTCCGGGTAGAACATGGCGAGAGCTGCAGCTGCCAGAACCCAGACGGTAAATGCAAACCCTTTCAGAGCCGGAAATCCCCTGATTCCCACAAGAAGAAACAGAAAGAAAAAGATCATCGGTATTCCCGCTTCCGACATGTTCCCTGTAAGAATCATTCCGGTAATTCCTGTCAGGAACATGCCGGCCAGGATCAAACTGCCGCTGTATTTTTTATTTGACTGATTCATTCCGGTTGTCTTTCAAATCTCTCCGTGTGGCTGTGATTTCAGAAAAACTAGTCGTGAAGCTCTACAATCATTTCGATTTCAACCGGAATGCCGTAGGGCAGAGAACCCATCCCAAGGGCAGACCGTGCATGTTTTCCCCTTTCACCAAACACCTCCACCATCAGGTCAGAAAATCCGTTGATGACCTCCGGTTGCCTTTCAAAATCCGGATCGGCATTCACAACGCCCAGAACCTTCACCAGCCGCTTTACCTTGTTCAGATCATCGATCTCCTCCTTCAGTGCAGACAACAGATCAATCCCCGTCAGCCGGGCCGCTTCATACCCCTTTTCAACAGTCAGGTCCCGTCCGAGCTTCCCCGTGATAAAGCTCCCGTCTTTCTGCACTGGCCCTCGCCCCGAAAGATAGATCATGTTGTCGACACGTACGGCCCCTACAAAATTTGCGGTGGGTTTTTCCGGTGTCCGTAATTCGATTCCCAGATCCCGGATACGCTGTTCGGCATCTGTACCACCCGATGTTTCCGATATCCCCTGTGTACAGGAATAGGTAAAGAGCAGGAATAAACCGATTGTGAGATATTTCATTGATTTTTATTTAAGTTCAAAAAGTGTTGTAAACGCCTGATTACCAGCCCGGCTGTCTACTTCGTCAAAGATACGGCAGGGTAGAGATTTTCCAGAGACACAAGAGGCTGTACAGTGAAAAGGTTTGAATTGCATAGCTGTGTATTACCAATCGTTAATTCCCCAGATTCCACTGCGGACATGCCGGTAGACGAAACGGTCGGGATTGACAGCGGTTACACCCGGACTGTCTACGGGTATCATCAGGGAGGTAATGGGCTCGTACGCCGCACGAGGTGCGATTGCTCCCTTGGCAACAATGATCTTCTGCCGGTCGATGTAAACCCCGTTGGAAATCAACTGGTGTTCACTGTTGGGACTGGACGGCTGTTTTGTGATCAGCAACAGATTCGGCTCTTCCAGTGTTGACCCGTCGACATGGATAACAGCTGTATGGCTCATGTTCCACATGGCTGTGCCTCCGTGCCGAACTTCCGGTTCATAATACTTTCCCGCATGCAGGGAACGCACATGCCCTTTAACGCATACAGGCTCGCCGTGCATGTCATCGGTCTTGCCCCCTACCTCAAAATCGAATGCTCCTTCGATGCCGGCCCTTTCGGCAACTTCATATGCCTCAGGATCAGAAATAACCATCACCCATCCACGGGCATCCTGCTTCAGCAACTCCTCCAGCAGGAATGTGCTGTCTCCGGTGGATCCGCCACCGATATTGTCACCCATATCTATCAACAGTACAGGTCTGCCATCATGATCCATGGCCATTTTCACGGCTTCTGCAGGGGTCGGCTGGTCAAGAATCGTCTGTTCACGTGTCGCCCATACCATATCGGAAAGACGATCTGCCTCCCGACGGGCAAGATCAGGATCATTATCAGTGACCACAACAGCGGTCGGGCCCATTTCCGGTACGTCTGCATATTGGTATCCTCCGGAAACACTGACAGCCAGAATATTTTTATCTTCTTCCAGTCGCTTGCTTTCGCTGGTGATCGGCAAAAACGGATCATTGAAGGTGGACTGGAACACGATGTTGTACACCATCGGTGGTTTTGCCATGGCCTGCGTGGGATTTACGTCACCCCTGATCATTTTCGCCATGATCTCTGCCGCCTGATATCCCCGGGCATAGGTATCGACATGTGGATTTTCCTTGAACGTAATCAGTACATCGGAATCCTCGACAATGGACGGGGCAATGTTCGCATGATAGTCATGTGTAACAATAACAGGCATATCCGGACCGAATTCATCTCTTACCCGCCGCACAATCTCTGCATCACCACTGGGAAAGCTTTCGACGACCATGGCTCCGTGAAGATGTAAAATGATCCCGTCGAGATCCGGCCCCTCATGAAGCTGTCTGATCAGCTCTTCCATCAACGTTTCGAATGCCTCGTCGGTCACCGGTCCCATGGGCCGGGTTCCGGAGAGCAGGCCCGGGTACAGGCGCAGACCATGGTCTCCGGCGGCATCAATATAGCCGGCTTCACGGGTATTCGGATCCGATTCGTTGAAAAATCTCCTGGCCCGTTCCTCCGGATCTTCATTGAACTGAACGTTGAACTGGTCCAGGCCTGCTTTCTGAATACTGAATGAATTAGACTCATGCCAGATCCCCGTGACAGCAACCACCGGTTGATTCTCCGGTTGAGTTGTTTTGGACAGGGCAGACAGGCCTGCTGTCTTATCACCTGCCTCCTGTTCAGACCCGGTATGGCTTTTCCCCGGCTGGCCGGCACCCATTCCGCCTGTGAACAAAAACGCCAGCAGTGCAGCTGATAGCGGTATGACTCCCGATATATACCTGATATTCATGGCTGATTTCTTTTTTTGTTATTCCTGTTCAGGATCTGTAACTGTCGGGTATGATAAAATCATACTCCTCGTAGCCTTCCGGCGGCCACGGTCCGGTACTTGCGCCGGTCGGCCTTGGATTCGGAGGCAATATGGCATATCCATCCTCGGCCGTATAGCGGATATTCAAAAACGGCGTTTTCCTGACCGTTTCTCCTTCGGCTATGGAGCGGATTCCCATGTCGATCATACCGCTGGTCAGCAGGTTCCGTTCAATCGGTACCGGTGGTTTGCCCCCGCTGGTGATGAATTTCTGAATATTGAGGGTCAAATAGCTGAAATGGGAGGCCTGGACACTACTGTTGAGGACAAATTCCGTAGCCACCGTCTCACCGTCGGCTTCTGCTGCATAAGCCCAATTATTGTTTACATACTCATCCAGCATCAGAATGGCCCCTTTCAGGCCGTCATTGTACTGAATGATCAGAGCCCGGGGATTGCTGACGATCTCCCTCATGTTTCCGGTCTCTTTGTCCCTGATGCTGTCACAGGCAGCATGAACCAGATCCTCGGAAATGCGTCCTTCATCCATTGCCTGCCAGACGGCGTCGCCCTCCAGCCCCTGGATACTGGCCACACCGGTTTCCCCTCCCGCCCGGCGCTCCACCATACACTGCAGAATCTCCAGAACATGATGCCCGTAGGCATCCATGGAAGCATACCCGATCGCCACCGCTTCGGTGATTTCAGTTCCAAGCGGATGGATCAGCCCGGGATCTCTCCAGGCGTAGGGGAGGGAGGATCCCGCCATCATCGGTACATTAAGCTCCCTGGCACGGTCATAAATCCATTTGCTGTCCAGCCAGCTGTACGCCAGGTGCTTGTCATGAAAAACCGGTACCGACCGGTTGCTGGCATCAAACACACGAAACACCTGCTCGATATAGTTCAGTCGCGGATACATTTTTACCCCCAGCCGGCTCCGGGCATAGTCCCCGTGTTCCCCTACATAAATGACTGCATCCACAGCCAGTTCCTCTCCGCCCAGGGTCAGGGCATCTGCAATCGTGGGATAAACCGGGACACCGTTCATGTCCGCAATTCGAACTCCTGTGTCATTCGACCCGATCTGGTCAATCCACATGGAGACGATATCCACTTCCGGAGGAATCAAACCGTCATCCGCAGGAATTCCAATAAAAAGCTTGGTGCCGATAACGTCCGCGTGCGCCCGGTTGCGGTAGATGTTGGCAAGGAAAGCAACCCGGGGTTTCTGTTTCCGGACGACATTCATACCAAATCCGGTCTGCAGCATTCCCGGTGCCATTGTAAAACCTGCTGCCGTCAGTGCAGATTTTTTCAAAAAATCCCGCCGGGTATTTGTTCGTTTCGTCATAATCGGTCCGCTTTGTGTTGATGTTTAACTTCCCTGATATTACCAGCCGAGCGCATACCCGTTCCTTCTGGGATCAGCTCCCCCTTCAATCCACCCCGTTTCATGATCAATAATGATACCCTGTACTCCTCCAACCGACATGGACCAATCTCCCACGCGGGTATCCAGCACGAATCCCATATCGGTCAAATCCCGCCGAACATCCTCCGGGATCCGCGTTTCCATGATAATTTCTGTCGCCGGTATTGACCCGTGTTCATCCTTCCAACGGAAGCGGGGGGCATCAATAGCTTCCTGTATCTGCATGTCGAACTCAAGGATATTCAGGGCAACCTGTGGAACCGACTGGAGAATTCCATAACTCCCCGGAGAACCGACAACCACCCGGGGCTTTCCGTCTTTGTGGATTTGCATCATACCTCCCACACACCAGCCGACTCCTTTTCCCGGTTCCACGGAATTGGGCATCCCCGGCTCCAGGTACATCCATTCCATGGCATTGTTGAATGCCAGTCCCGTATTTCCTGCCACATAACCGGACCCGAACCCTCCCCCCAGCGTCTGTGTTATTACCACGGCATTTCCCCACTGGTCAACAGCAGAAAGACTGGTTGTCGCGTACCTGTATTTCGGGTCTGAAGGATCATCCATGTAGCCGGACGTCCCCCGGCTGTCTTTCATCCCCTTTCGTTTCCGGACCCTCGCTTTCACTTTTTCCCGCTGGCCGGAGATGTAACTGTCGGACAAAAGCTCCGAGACGGGCACGGAGACGAATTCGGGATCTCCCACATGGGTATCCGTATCCATCCGGCTGATATGAATTGCTTCCAGCAGATGAGCCAGATATTCGTCACTGTTATGCCCCATTTCACTCATATCAAGCCCTTCCATTATTTTCAGCGTCTGGAGCTGCTGTATCCCCATTCCCGGCGGCGGGTTGTTGTAGATCGTATATCCCTTGTAATCGATGGAGATAGGGTCTGTCCACTGGACCCTCTCAGGAACGGCTGCAAGATCATTTTCATTGATAAATCCGCCATCCCGTTCAAAGGCAGCGGCAATTTCCCGTGCAATCTCCCCTTTGTAAAAGATATCAATTCCTTCTTCCGCAATACGTTCCATGGTTCTTGCCAGAGGCTTGTTTGTGAAAATATCTCCTGTTCTATAGGGTGTTGTGCCATTCTTCAGATAGATCCTGTTCGCCTCCGGATGAGGTTGTACACGGTTTGTCGTCCCTTCCCACATCGCCTGGTCGAATTCGGTTACCGGGATGCCGTTCACGAGATAATCGATTGCCGGATCAAAAGCTTCCGCAAGAGAGATGGTTCCGTAATCTTCCAGTGCCCGGTTCCATCCGGCAAGATTTCCCGGAACAGCAGCTGTTCGGGGTCCGATGGTTTCTATGGTTCCGTGTCCCGCTCCATCGGCATAGGCAAGATCCTCAGCAAGAGACTCCGGATCGAAATTCTCAGGCACCCATCCACCAAACACCAGGGAGCGCACACGATCTTCTTCTGCAGAATAGAACAACATATAACCTACCCCGGCAGTGCCGGACATATACGGCTCAACAGAATTCAGAGCAGCGGCAGTGGCCACAATGGCGTCAATTGCATTTCCGCCCTTGGCCAGAACTTTCTGTCCTGCCAAACTTGCCAGCGGATTTGCAGAGGCGACCATTCCATGTTTTCCCTTGGCAGACGGTCTGAGGGTTTCCGAGGCCACCTGGGCTGTGACCGGCCGGGAACAGCAGAGAAAAAGTGCCGCAAGAAAATAAAAAAGGGATCTGTTACAGTCGAATCGACTCTTGCTGCTGAACATGATAGCGCACCTCCGTTAACTTTTTATCGGTTTCTCACCCGCTGAACATCAGCTTCAGAAACAGCACTGGCTTCATTGTTGAAATTCTGCCGGATGTAGGTTGCAATACCCGCAACATCCTCATTACTCAGGAAACTGTGTTGCGGCATAGGAAAATTGTAGTGCTCTCCATTGACGACTATCGGCTCCTCAAGTCCCCTAAGAATAACTGAAATCAGTCGCTGTTTATCACCGGTCACCCAATCGGTTCCCGCCAAAGGAGGGTATCGTGGCGGTGAACCCTCGCCATTCCGCTGATGGCAACTGGCACAATAGGTTCTGTACAGTTGTTCTCCTCCAGCGACAGCTTCTTTTTCCAGGTTGTCATCCTCTTCGTGGGGAGTACGGATGTTGTCAGCCGTCTGCTTTTCGTTTCTCATCCCCGCCAGTTGCTTCTCCCCAAAGGCTTCTCTGTCACCTTTGTACATGATCCGCCAGATCCTGCCCTGTACCGAATCGGATACATACAGCGACCCATCAGGCCCTGTGGCAAGTCCGGTCGGCCTGTGTTTCGCACCATTCGTATTGACAAGGGGGGCCACCCCTGAGAACCCGTTGGCAAACACCTCCCACTCTCCGGAAGGTTTTCCATTTTCAAAAGGCACAAACGCCACAAAATAGCCCGCCTGCGGGTAGGGAGCTCGAATGGTAGAGCCGTGAAACGCGATAAATGCACCGTTACGGTAACGGTCCGGAAACTGGTCTCCCTGGTAAAAATGCAGGTCATTCGGTGCGAAGTGACCTGGAAAACCGATCAGGGGACCCCTGTAGTTGCTGCACCGACCAACGGTTTCTCCATCCCCGCCATACTCCGGATTAAGAATCTTCCGGTTCTGTATCTGATTGTAGAAACAGTACGGCCACCCGAAGTTGGAGCCTTCTGTTATCTCCACAAATTCTTCGGAGGGCAGCATCGCGTTGTCCCATCTTGAATAGAGATTCGGCCACATCCGATGAAGATTATCCCTCCCGTGCTGGACAGCAAACAGCTCACCGGCGGCCGGGTTCCATGACATGGCCGTCACACTGCGGATTCCGGTAGCATAGCGGACTCCGTCACCCTGCATCTGACCTGGTTGACCGGCATCAAATTTCCATATACCGGCATGCACTTCCAATTCCGGACAGGGGTCACGAGCCGGCAGCCCAGGCGTCCGTTTCGGTTTTTGGCAGACATCTCCCGGAGATCCGAACGGCACATACATATTCCCTTCACCGTCAAAAGTGACCGGTTTTGCAATATGTTCATACCCGTGTTCTGCATTCATGTAATCATCGGTGAGGATGACCTCCGCATCGCTTTCGGGGATCAACTGATCCGGGGACAGTCTCATTCTGTACACCACTCCCGCTGTGCTGAAATATAGATGGTCATTGTAGATGCGCATGGCCGTCCCGAAGTTTCCTTCGTCAAGGTAATCCCCGAACGGTACGATGAGGTCTGCCTTCCCGTTTCCGCTGGTATCCCTCAGGGCCAGCAGACCGGTGGGATCGGGAGCACGCATTTTGACGTAGATATCCCCGTTGTCATTCACCGCCAGATGCCTCGCCCGCCCGGTACTGTCTGCAACTACAACGGCTTCAAACCCTTCAGGCAGCAGCAGTCCCCCGTTATCCGGATCACCCTCCGGCAGCATGACATTTTCACCCTCCGGCCGGCAACCGGCCAATCCGGCTGCACAAAAAATGAGAAAGACCAGCACCATATGATGTGGTGACATATGAAGGTGACCGGCGCATGCAATGGAGCTGCCCACCTGTTTGTCTGGTGTCATTTTCTGCTGTATGAGTAGGATTGATTTTCCCGCATGGACCAGCGGGGTTAATGCCCTCAGTGTAATGCATCCGGAAATATTACACAAAAAAAGATCAAAAAAGGGTTTCACCACAGATGCACAGCGGTTCACCGTTTCACTCGATGACAACGGCAACCTGCGTAAAGCTTATTTCGAGGGCAGTTCCTTTTTCGGGCTCGGTCTCTCGGTAAGTAGTGAGGCTGCACTCACTTGTGCAATCGCTCTCCCGGGAATTTTTTGCACTTGATACTTTCAGAGTTTAATACTATTAAGGGACAGGGACAATCATTGAGAACCTGCCAGCCTTGCAGTCTGTCGGACTTAGGAACAGAAAGCGAGCAGGATGAGATTTTGGCACAGTGGAATTTGGCAGAGGAACACGACTTTTGAGATTCGTAGCGGTGTTACGGAACGAGAAAGCGGGATTCCAATGTGTAAAAAGGTCGCATGCGCAGCTCTGTAGAGTAAGTCCGACAGACTGCTTG
>JBBDRV010000031.1:0-1889 GCA_040905285.1 Balneolaceae bacterium
CGTCAGCTGGCAGCCTGCTCTTTGGAGGTTATTAAATGAATCATGGAAGAGGCTGCCGAACAAGGATTTGAATTATCACAGGGGAGACCTGTTCCGCATTCTGCTTTCCCACCATAAAAAAAAGGGGACAGAGTTGACCGGACCGGTAACCCTTTTCAATGCGGGACTTTTGCCGCCGCCGTTCTGCCTGTTTTTGCAGACCATCAGCTTTTCCACAGAAATCTGCCACTACAGAGTCGGCTCGGCAATGGCTACACCGCTGCGGGGGGACGGGACAGCCGGCAACAGCCTTTTGAACAGCTTCGGTGAGGAGCAGGAGCAGCAGGTAGCGCTGTTACAGGAGTTTTCAGCAAGGAATCCGGCGTTTGTCTCTGCAGAAACGCTTCCGGCCGGGAAAACCGGAGCCCACAATCTGGGTGCTGTTCAGCAGTCGGTAAGAGAAAACAGGCCTGTACCGAAATTTGGCGGGGATGACAGGTCTATCCGGATCCGATCCTGCCACAGCCCTCTGAGAGAGGTGGAAGTGCTGCACCGTTTCCTGACGGGAATTTTTTCAGAACGGGACGATATCCTTCCGGATGACGTCCTGGTGGTTACCCCTGATATTCAGACATACAGGCCTTTCATCGAAGCTGTTTTCGGCACCCGCGAGGAAGGCCTTCCCGACATTCCATTTACCATCTCAGGGTCATCTGCGGCCGCTTATTCCCTGGTACCGGCTTTTAAGAATCTGCTGACGCTCCCCGGGGGGAGATTCAGCAAAGAGCAGCTGTTTGAATTTTTGCAGCACCGGGCCATCGGTGAACATTTTCAGCTATCAGGCTCAGACCTGGCTCAGCTGAAAAGCTGGTTTGATGAAAATCGGGTGGTCTGGGGTCTGGACGGGAAACACCGGGCTGAATTTAACCAGCCGGCTGACAGCCTGCAAACGTGGGGTCATACAATGAGGAGGGGCTGGCTGGGCCAACTGACTGCAGACCAGCCCGGCATGTTCATGGAGGGCTTGCTTCTTTATTCAGATATACTGACTGCAGACCAAAAAGAGTTGTGGGCAAAAATGCAGGGGATTATCAATCTGCTTAAAGGAATAAAGTCCACTGTAAAAGAAATGAAAACGGCCGCAGAATGGCGGAACGACCTGGATGGCTGGATCGATCATTTTCTGCCGGATTCAGCAGTCTGGGAACAGGAGTTTCGGTCTGTTAAGAAATCAGTGGATGACACGTTCCGTGAAATAGAGACAGGAACAGAAAGTGGAAGTATACCTTATTCATTGATACAACAGGTTTTAATAGATAAAATTAATAATGTTTCCATTGGTTCTGCCCGTTTTACCGGCGGCACTGTTTTCAGTTCAATGGTCCCGATGCGGAGCCTGTCGTTCAAGGTTATCGCTTTGATCGGGCTGAATGATGATCTCTTTCCCAGAAACCCGGTTCGCCCTTCATTCGATCTGATGGCAGCGGACATCCGGCCGGGAGAGAGAGACAGGAAGAATGAAGACCGCAATCTGTTTCTGGAGTCGGTAATGGCAGCGGAAGAGGTTCATTATACGAGCTATGTGGGAAGAAATCAGAAGGATAATGAAGCTATTCCGCCTTCCCCTGTACTGGATGAGTGGATTCAGGTGATAGCCGGTGCCCTGGATGTACCGTCGGACTCGCTGGCGGAGGAACAGGGGCTGAATGGGTTTTCGACAATGCAGTTTCTTCCGGGGGTCGAAAGATCATTCTCCAGGCAATATTTCAGGATAGCCGATCAGCTGCAGAACGGGAATTCTGTGCCACCCTTTGATGTAGATGCCAGTGCCCCTTCATCGGAAGAGTCAACCTCCGTTATGATCGAGGATCTTGAGCATTTTTTCAGAAACCCCGCAGGATACTTCTTCC
>JBBDRV010000032.1:0-11417 GCA_040905285.1 Balneolaceae bacterium
AATAGGAAAGAAACGCTGTCAGAAAATCGCGATAGACATAAATCAGGCCGAGAGTCAGGCCGGTCAGACCGTTCAGAATAATCTCTTCCGTAAAGGGTCCGCTGCCGACCTGAACCGGTGCCATTACTGCAAAAACAGCTGTGGCGACAGCCACCGTGACAAACCCGCTTTTAGAGCGGCGGCTGAACTGGCCTGCCAGTATGAGGAAAATTATCTGAACGGTTAAAAAACAGAGAAAGAAGACGGTTATAACCTGAACGAAAGGGGCAAGAAAGGTGGTATCGGACAGGAAACTACTGTCAGGCGATATATAAGCTGCCGGCAGCAGCCAGTGCATAAACGACCACAGGGCGGCCAGCATCAGGCTGAAAGAGACCGCATGAACAAATACGGTCCCGACCGGCCGGTTAAAAAAGTGCCCGATCCGGATCAGGTCCATCGTCCGGATTTTTTCAATCCGGTTCTGACGCGCAAAAGACTCGCCTATGACGGTTATCACAAAGAAAACCAGGGATACCAGTGCGGCTGAAAACACGGAGCTGAACAGTAAAAGCACGATATCGGTAATCCCCGGGGATCCCGGTATGTGCAAATGATCGTGCAGCCATCTCAAAACCAAAATAGCCGGGGCAGCCAGACCGGCCAGAAAAGCGAACAGAACAGCAGGTTTAATATCAATAACACGTAATCTTATTCTGATGTAAAGCAAAACAAGAAGCCAGAAACAGAAGACAATCAGCAGGAGTAACCGGAGACTGCCCATATTGATTCCTGTGTCAGCCATCCCGTCTCCCAGGCCCGGATATTCAGCTGTCAGTGACAGCAAGGCTCCTGCCGGTGAAATGAGCACCTTCAGCCGGAGCTGGGTTCCCCCCGCACCACCGTTATGCAGATACTGCAGCTCGGCAGCTTCAAACTCATCAAACGGTACCGGATGGGCAGAATTCAGGGCCAGTTCCCCGACCGGCCAGCCGGTCTGATCCAGATAATACCTGGCGATATTGTCCGCCTGATTCGGGCCGATTTGTATACCCTCCCGGGTACCGGTCAAATCCCCTCCCCTGTCCTCTTCCAGGGAAAATGTAAATGTTGCCAGTGCAACTGAATCACCCCTCTCTTCAGAAAGAAGCTCTCCCGGGTTCTCGAATACGCGGCCCAACGCTTCTTCAGAGAACAGCCTGACCGGTCTTCGCCGGCCCGGGTTCCTCAACCCCATCCATTCCCCCCCTTCGGACATGATAAGGGTCATGGAAACCGATTCTTCAAGATTCGTCTGCTCAAGATCTGCCTCTCCCCTCACAGCATCAGAGGGATAAAATATATCCAGGTTCCAGTAGGTGGATAAGAAAATGCCGGAGGTCGTATTATCGGTATGTGTATCAGAATACCTGCCTTCCCGGCCGGCCTGCTTCTGCAGATAATTCTGCAGGTCACCGTTAATCCTGAAGCTGGCCAGATACTGAACTCCTGACCGGGGATAGCCCAGCATATCGAGACGCTCCTTTCCCTGGCTCAATATCTGCTGTTTACCAAATGAAGCATCAGCATTCCCCAGGGGATGGTGATTCCCGTAGTCAAGAAAGAACCAGCCGCCGGCCAGTAATCCCATTATAAGAATCAGCACGTCGCGACGTGCCGTATCATTTTCTGAAAGCAAACCAGGTATCCGTTTATTCTCCTGACAGGGTTGTCAACCGGCAGGTGTTGTGATGATCACTTGCAATTATCAATGACAAAAATATGCACATAAGCCCGGATATGCAGATATTAAATTACACGGTGAACCGGTTAAGTACGTTGAACAGGTACTGCAGCGTGGGGTCTGGTTGATGATTCTTTAAATATATATTTTTATACCGAATTCAAACTGCAATATGTGCCTGATCATTTTCGCTTATCGCACCCATCCCGATTATTTGCTGGTTCTGGCGGCTAACCGGGATGAATTTTACGACCGGCCGGCTCTGGGTGCACGCTTTTGGGAAGACTGCCCCGGGTTGCTTGCGGGAAAAGATCTCAAGGGCGGCGGTACCTGGATGGGTGTCCATGAGAGCGGCAGGTATGCGGCTTTGACCAATTACCGGGCAATCGAAACCCGTCTCCCGGATGCTCCGAGTCGTGGCCTGCTGGTAAGGCAGTACCTGGAACAGGGGAAATCGGCAGAAAGCTTTCCCCGCATGCTTAAAAACAGTGAGGATTACAACGGGTTCAACTTCCTGGCCGGAGACAGGGACAGTCTGTACCACTTCTCAAACCAGTCGAACAGGTTAACACGGATCCAGCCTGGTATCCATGGAATAAGCAATGCCCTGATGGACACCCCGTGGCCGAAGGTACACCACTCAAAAAAACAGATGAAGTCCCTGATAGAAACTGATTCGGTTACAGAAGAATCCCTGTTCGGCATGCTTCTGAACAGGGAAACCTATCCCGGCGATTCCCTGCCGGAAACGGGCTTGCCTCCGGAACTGGAGAAAGCGGTTTCCCCGGTATTTATCCAGACGCCGGATTACGGCACCCGCTGTTCAACATTGCTTTTCATCAGTCATGACGGAGAGGTTCGCTTTACAGAAAGGGTCTATCGGCCGGGTACCGGCATTGTTGCAGAGGAAAACAGATATTCCTTCGAATTTGATTCCCTGTAGATCCATGCAGGACGGTGAGAAGGGGCCCGGTCATTGTAGACCGTCCTCCGGTTCCGTTTACGAAATTCACTTATGGAATAACCGCAGAGCGGAAATAACCTCAGAGCTCAGCGAGTCGTTCTTCTGCCCGACTCCGGATTTCAGGCTCACATTCAAGCCGGGTGACGGCAAGATAGAAATCGCCGGCAGAAGTAAAATCCCCGGACCATTCAGCCGTAATTCCGGCATAATATCCACTGAGCGCATGAAAAGACCGTTTCTCTCGTGCAGGCAGATTGTTTCCCGTATTAAAACTTTCTGTGAATACAGCGTACGCTTCTTCGTGTCTCCCGGACTGCATCAGAATACGGCCTTTCCAGTACAGCAGTTCCTCTTTTAAAACATTCCGATCCTCGAACCCATGGTCCGTCCAGTAACGAAGTGCCTTCCGGATCTCCTCGGCCGCACGATTGTCTCTCTCCAGCTGATAAAGTGTCCTGACCAGCAGACGCCTGTAAAAGCTGTTATTGGGATACTCCTCCACCAGATGACTGAAATGAATCAGCGCCTGGTCGTAATCCTTTTCATAGTTCAACAGGATATTCCCCAGAAAATAGGTCGCTTCGGGTCGTGCGAATACAGCCTCCGTGCTGGTCTGTTCCAGAAGTTTCAGCCCTTCCTCTTTATCCCCGGAAGGCAACAGCCATGATACAGCACGTATCACGGAATAGGCTTCAGGAAGATAGGCGGAATAATATTTGGTTAACCCTTCAGCAAAGAGATTGTCACTCAGATCCGGGGCCAGCTCACCCAGCCTGGCATGAGATTTCTGTGCCGTTCTGGCAGCTCTGATACTCCTGATCCATCTCTCCCGGTTTGCATGCTGGCGGGCTATGTAGCCATTTGCCACAGCCCTGATAATATACCCGTCCGTATGTTGCGGATTTTCTCTCAGCAGGTTAATCGCCGCCCTGTCGGCTTTCTCCATCTTTTCGAAAAGATCATCGTCACGTGACTGATCGTGAATATCGATCAGGACAAGCCACCACTCTTCCATGGCCTCCCACAGAAGCCAGAACGGATGGCCGGGGTATTCTTCAGACCAGGGTTTCATCAGCTCCCGGGCTGAGGAGACGTTACGGTTGTACAGTGAATCAATGGCTGTCCGGGTTGTTTGCTGAAAGTCCGGATCATCAATCAGAACCGGCGTCTGCGCATAAAGTTCACCCGAACCGATAAAAAGGATTGCTGCAAGGATTAGATATCTCATGCTGTTTTAACGCACAAAAACGTCATTTATGCAGGTTCAGGACAGGTTCTCCAGGAACCATCCCCTGGTAAGGTTGAGCACTTCGGCAAATTTTTCCGGATAATCATTCTCCTCGAATGGATGAGAGGCATTGAACGTATGCCCTGCACCCGCAATAATCCGCAGCTCTTTGGTTACTGACGGACAGTTGCGATACAACTGGTCCGAATCCTTCCAGGAAACGGCTTCATCTTTCTTTCCTGCAATAAAAAGGGCAGGAAGATGCAGCTCCCTTACACGTTTCAGTGCAATCAGCCGGTCTGAGTTCTCCAGCGCATCATTGTAAACACACCTGTCCAGCCTCATGACCTGGCCGGTCCGGGAATTTTTTATTTCCGTGTATCCCCTGCTTTCCCAGTCACTGATCATCTGTTCACTCCAGCGGGCATTGTAATCTGCAACCGCAGACCATGTGACAAGGCACTGTATTTCAGGGTACTCAGCAGCGGCGGCCACGGCCGTGTGCCCCCCTCTGGAATGACCCGCAATTCCGATCCAGTCCGTATTCAAATCAACTCTGGCAGAGTGGATGGTCCTGCTCTTGATCGCTTCGATAACCGTTCCGATGTCATCCAGATCCTGGCTCAGTGTCTCCCTTTCAAACAAATCCAGGCGATCGAATGCCGTTGGATTCTTACCGACACCATTCAGGGACAGATTAATTGCCACAACGGCAAATCCCTCTCTGGCCAGATCTTCGCAGGCCCAGGGAAAGGGACCCCAGTCCTTGAAACCCTTGAATCCGTGAATAAACAGGAGAACCGGGAGAAGATCCCGGCTCCGGGATCCGGGAATATAAAGATCGTACCGAATCGGCTGATTTTCTGTCGAAGGAATTTCACCAGATGCTTTATGGATGTTTGTGCCGTTCATCTCAAACGCTTTCATTTTTAAAGTTCAATGGTTTTAACCTGACCAGTTTCCGCAAATCATTTATCTCTTTCTGTTTCAGGTAACGCCAGCGGCCGACCCTCAGGTTAGCATCAGTTAAACCTGCATATTTCACCCGTTTAAGCTTAACCACTTCTGTACCGAAGTAGGCGATCATCCGCCTGATCAAATGGTTGCGGCCTTCAAAAACGGTAATTTCAAGGACCGACGCATCCAGAATGCTCCGGCGGACAAGATGCGGTTTTGCAGGGCCATCCTCCAGTTCTATTCCGTTCATCATTTCATTCAGCTCACTGTCTGTTAACGGCCTTTTCGAGGCTGCTTCATAACATTTTTTGACCCGGTAGCTCGGATGCATCAGACGGTGTGCGAGATCACCGTCATTTGTCAGCAGCAGCAAACCCATCGTGTCCCTGTCAAGTCTTCCTGCCGGATAGACCCTGTATCCGGTCGCACTTTCCACTGCATCCAGAACCGTGCTGCGACCGCGTTCATCGTCGGTGGTACTTATTGTATCCTTCGATTTGTTCAGCAGAATGTAAACAAAAGGTTCCAGGCTGAGCGTCTGCCCGTTAACCACCACCCGGTCCGTGGGTTTCACCCTGACACCGGGCTTTGCAACCTGTTTGTCATTTACGTATACGTTGCCCTCGAGGATATGTTCGTCGGCATCACGCCGGGAACAGAAACCGGAGTGGGCGATATATTTGTTGATCCTGATCTCATCCTTCAGATGGGTCTGCTGCTTTACGTGCTGTTCCTTACCGGGATTCTTGCTTGCATTCTTTTTTCTAACCGGCTGTCTTCTTTTCTTCATATAATTCAGCTATAAAATTAACGCTTTTGGCAGCAATGAGGGAATGCATCAGCACTGGCGGATCATTCTTTGCTTGGGGAACGGTTTTCCCCGTTGTCTTCATGCTCTCCGTTATCTCTCTTGTCTTCATGCTCTCCCTTGTCTTCATGCTCTCCGCTTTCTGCTGACGTGGTGCTGTCAGCCTCTTCCGTGCCGTCCTTTTGAATGAAGTATTCATCCATAATTTCACTTGCATCATCTTCACTCAGCTCCAGCTGACGCTCCATCAGCAACCTCCTGTGTTCAGCCATATCATCATCCCTGAGAATTTCATCTATCTCTCTCGGCCTTGGAAGCTCTTCAACACGGTTTATCCCGAAGTGTTTCAGAAAGTGATCTGTTGTCTTGTAAAGCAGCGGTTTACCGGGGGAGTCTGCCCGCCCTGAAACTTTAACCAGCATTTTCTCCAGCAGCTGCCTCAGGATATAGCCTGAATCCACACCACGGATCTGATCCACTTCCGGCTTGGTAATCGGCTGCCTGTAGGCAACGATTGCAAGAGCTTCAATGGCCGACTGGGACAGCTTACGATAGGCATTTTCATGCTGAAAAATACTTAGCCACGGATAATACCGTGAACGGGTAGCAAAAGTAAACCCTCCCCCTGTTTTTCTGACCCTGAAAGCCAGATCATTTTCTTCATACCTGAGGTTAAGCTGATCCACTATGGATTCAACAGCTTTTTCGCCCAGCTGTATATCTTCATCCCGTTCCTGAATTATTCCGGCCAGGTGATCCCATGATATGGGATCAGGACTCGAGAATATCAGTGCCTCAACCACAGAAATGAGTCGTGTACCATCAACAAAACGGAAATCCAGCATGATTCTACAATATAAGAATTTAACGTCACGGCTAAAATTTGATACCGTAACCACCCGTTAACAGCAACCGGAAAATAGAAAGTTGTCATCACAATGGCAGATCAATTTACATCCTTCTGACATTCCCTTCCGTCCGGTTCTTACCGGGCTTCGTTACCGGGCTCACTGCCCTGATCTTCATTACCGGCTCCGTTTCCTGATCTTCATTAACCCACAGCATCGACATCTACAGTAATCCTGACACTGCCGGCGCCTTTGGGTTTTGTGCGGTTATACCGGTCAAATATACGGTCGACGAGATCTTCTACAGCCCGGGCGTTACGGCCGGGATTGATTTTTATATGAGATTCCCACAAACAGAGCCCGTGCATCCACTCAATCACACCGGGGGCAGGACCCAGCACAGCCGATTCGGACGTTTCGGCCTTCATTGCCTCACTGAAAGACTCGGCAACCTCGTGAGTCGCCGAGTCGGACTTGCCCTTGAAATGGAAAATAATCATCCGGGAATACGGCGGGTAGGCGTGATGTTTGCGTTCCGCCAGTTCCTCTGCAGTAAATGTCCAGTAGTCGTGATCCTTTGCATACTGAACGGCCCGGTGGTCCGGTTTCCAGGTTTGTACATAGACACGCCCCGCCTTCGCGCCCCGTCCGGCACGCCCGGCCACCTGACTCAACAACTGATACATCCTCTCACCCGACCGGAAGGAAGGAAAAGCCAGTTCCGTTTCTGCACTTAAAACACCCACGACGGTGACATTGGGAAAGTCGAGTCCCTTGGAGACCAGCTGCGTGCCGATCAGGATATCGGCTCCACCGTCCAGAAATTTCTCATAGATCCGGCGGTGAGCATATTTTCCGGATGTCGTATCCCTGTCCATGCGAAGCAGCTCTGCCTCGGGGAAGAGCTTGTGTATTTCATCTTCCACCTGCTGGGTTCCGCTCCCTTTTGAAACTATTTTTTCCGACCCGCACTCCTCACATCGTGTATCCGCTTTTCTCGCATAGCCGCTGTAGTGACACAGGAGCATATTCTTTTTTTTGTGATAGGTAAGGCTGACCGAACAGTCGGGACTCTGCGGGATATGTCCGCACTCTTCACACTGGAGGTAGGAAGCGAATCCCCTGCGGTTATAAAGCAGGATAATCTGCTCCTTTCTGTCAAGAGCCTGACGGATCGCCTCATAAAGAGAAACAGTAAGCGGTCCCCTCATGGCCGAGTGATACTGCTTCATGTCGAGAATTCTGACTTCCGGCATCGCACCTTCGGGCCGTGACAAAAGCTGCAAAATCGTATGCTTCCTGTCATACACTCCCTGAATCGAATTCATGGAGGGAGTGGCGGATCCCATAACGACCACGGCTTTCTCTTTATGAGCCCGCATGATCGCCACATTGCGCGCATGATAGCGGGGCGAGGGATCGAATTGTTTATACGAACTGTCGTGCTCCTCATCGACTACAATCAGTCCCAGGTTCTGAACAGGTGCGAATACAGCCGACCGGGGGCCGATCACGATCTGCTTCTCCCCTCTCAGGAGCCCCGTCCATGCCTCAAAACGTTCCCGGTCATTCAAACGGCTGTGAATCACTGCAATCTTGTTTCCGAATACCTGATAGAATCGCCGGACGGTTTGTGGAGTCAGGGCAATCTCCGGAACCAGTATCATCCCTCCCCGTCCCCGGGAGAGGGTATGTTTCAAAGCGTGAATATAGACTTCGGTTTTGCCGGACCCGGTAACTCCATATAGCAGAAAACTTTGGTAACTGTTCAGATTGAGCGCGTCCCGGATGGCACAAAACGCATCTTCCTGCTCCTCCGACAACTGTTTGATCCCTTCCGGCCGGAAGGGTCCCGGGACCGTACTTTCAGTCACGGGCAAGTCCCGGGAAATGATCAGTCCCTCACGGGCGATTCTCCTCAGGGAGTAGTCGCTGATTTTTTCATGCCCGACCAGTGAACGGTGGGCGGCAGGCAATGGCAGATCCGCCAGGACATTCAGTGCGTCTCCCCACTTGGTACCCGCCGAGCGGGTGCAAACGCTTTCAACCGACTGCCGGTCCACTCCCTCACACCAGTCCCAGTGTTTGACCGTTTTATACCCTGTTTTCTGGACCGGCTGTTCCCATATTTCGAGAACTCCTGTTTTGATCAGGTGGTTCAGCCTCTTTAAATGTTTGCCCGACTTCCATCTTTTCCGTGCGTCCCTGAAGGAAAGACCCTCATTTTCAATATCCGAGATCATCTCCCGGTCCTCCCTGTCGAGGCCAGTCTCCGGACGATTCACCCTCAGCCGCTTTTCTGAAACAAAATTGAGGCCAACAGGAAGTGCCGACTGAATGGCTTCCCCCCTCGAACAGTAGTAGAATTTGTGGATCCAGTCAGTCAGCTCCAGAATGAATTCACTCATCACCGGCTTCCGGTCCAGCACACGAATCAGCGGTCTGACTTTGAAAGCCGGTTTTTCACTGTGGATCCGTACGACCATCCCTATAGCTTTCTCGTTACGCAGCGGCACCCACACCCGCATTCCTGCCCCCACAGCCATCCCGGCTGGAATTCCATAGGTGAAAAGACGTCTGACTGGCGTCGGGAATGCAATGTCGGCATATTGTCTGAACATGCAGGCAAAGCTATCGAATTCAGCAGGAAATTATAAGCCTATTATTCAGATCACCACCTTCCATATCAGTTCACCGCTTTTCCATGTACAGGACTGTGTACAGAGCAAACATTAACTGTGCAGATGATTAACCTGCCTGTAAAAACGGCATCGGCAAGCAATGTCTGAACGGTGAGCGGACACATGGACTGTGGCAGATTACCGGATCAGCAGCATTTTTTTTGTGCGTATTTCGCCGCCTGATCTCAGGACGCAGAAATAGATCCCCGACGAAAATCCGGTCATGGCTGCATTCAGGTTATAGGTTCCGGCCTGCAGGAAGTCATCAAGCAGAATCAGCATCTGCCTTCCCGCAATATCATATACGCTTATTGTTACAGGCCCGGCATTTTCTATGGTATAAAAAATAGTCGTACGGCCGCTGAATGGGTTGGGATAGTTCTGCTCAAGATAGATCTCCGGCTTGTTCAAAAGCTCCGGAAAGTTCTCTCCCGTTGCTTCTTTAAACCTGATCAGAGCTTCCAGAAAATAGTAATCCGCGTAGGCTGTTCCGTGTCCGCCTGCTCCTCTGTGCAGCGTGCTCAATCCCAGTATGGAGCTTTGCCCCGGCTGCAGGACCATGTACGGTTCCGCTGACAGAGAGTCCAGGATATTCTGCGCGCTGCTGAACCAGGTCGAATCCTGTGTAAATGAGAAGAGTTCCAGAAGTGCCGACGAAATGATAGCTGCAGCGGAAGCATCCCTGGTCTGAAGTGATGGCACCGTCTCCCTGAAATCGTAGACCGGCACCCGGTCTTCCGGCAGATGTTCAGTAAAATATTCCGCGGCAGCAATGGCTGCATCCAGAAATTCCGCCTGGCGGGTGAAACGGTAGACCATGGTAAAACCATAAACGGCCCAGGCCTGGCCCCTTGCCCAGACAGAGTCGGTATCATAGCCCTGAGTGGTGAATTTCCTGTTTACTTTTCCCTCATCATCAAAATCGACAATATGATAGGTGCTTCCGTCAGGCCTCATATGATGTTTCAATGAAGTTTGAGCATGTTTAACAGCTATGTCATGCCATTCGGGGACCCCTCCGATCTCAGCAGCCGTAAACAACAGCTCCAGATTCATCAGGTTGTCGATAATGACAGGATAATTTCCTATTCCCTCCCACGGCTCCCAGGATTTAATGGCCCCTATTTCCGGATTAAATCTTTTTGCCAGTGATGCGGCAGCCTGCAGCACCACTCTCTGATAGTGACGCCTGCCGGTGAGGTGCATTCCCCTGCCAAAACTGCTTAAAATCCTGAAGCCGGTATCATGGTCACTGGAACTGTAGGCCATTGGCTCCATGTCCAGAGTCCACTCTGTTGCATACTCCCGCCACCGGGTATCTCCGGTAAGCTGGTACATATGCCATAGTGAACCTGCAAAAAAGCCACTGGTCCATTGTTCACGGCTGAAATAAATCCATTCGCCGGTCGCCGGATCGGTATGCGCCGGATGGAGCCCGGAATTGTAGGACAGATCAGCCAGGGTCTGGTCCATTTTTCTTTCTGCATGCTTCAGTATCTCCTCGGTGTAAATAAGCTGACGCAACGCGGGGGATTGATCCCGGGCCGCTGCCTCTCCAGGATAGGCGCCTGCATAGAGCATAAACCATAGAATTCCGGCTGCAGCAGCTTTCATCCGGGACATGCATTTTTAATGGAACGCATTTGTAATAAATTTAAGTTACTTAAACCACTTCAAGACTACATGAAACCAACTGATTTTCTGAATACAATATGCATTTCAATGAACAATAACATCCACAAAGACACCACAACCAGCCCAGTGTCAACCGATCACTGTCCGGTCCGGAAAAAAAATTCGGCTATCATTCTCATGCACTGTCCCGACCGCAAAGGTCTGGTTGCAGCCATAACCAAATTCATTTCAGGCAATAGCGGAAATATACTGGAGATCGACCAGCATGTAGACAAACACCACCAGGTTTTCTTTATGAGAGTGGAATGGGATCTTGATCATTTCAATATTCCCAGGAATCAGATTGAAAACACGTTCGGTTTGTCTTTCATCAAAACCGAATTCGGGAAGGATGTTTTTGGCAATCTCGGCTGATCTGTTTTCAAAATTTTCATAGGTCTCTGATAATCCTGAGAATAACAGGATAGCTGCTGCCTGGGCGAGGAGCATCTCATCATCTGAAATGTTTTCAGATCTTCCCAGCAGTTCAGTCTGGATATAAACCCTTCTGAAGAATTCCTTTTTGTGAAAATGAAGATTTAGCAGGTGGTTAGA
>JBBDRV010000033.1:0-11379 GCA_040905285.1 Balneolaceae bacterium
GGGGATAGGTCATCATCATCAGCTGGCCGTAATAGCTTGGATCGGTAAAAATCTCCTGGTAACCGGTCATGCTGGTGTTGAAGCATAATTCGCCGCCACAGGTTCCATTGACACCAATGGCATTGCCATGTACGACTGTACCGTCGGAAAGGGCCAGAATTGCCTTATTTCTTGGATAGAGGGTCATAATCGAAACATAAATTATAGTTGTGCGGACAGGTGATAAAGGAGGAACAGGACAGGTCAAAAAAAATCCGACTACGGATCCCGTGTCGGATTTGTTGACATCTTGTTTCGTATGTGGAAGAGCTTGATTTGAACTCCTTCATCTGCGCAATTTTAAATTCCCGCTAAGTTAAGGAGAGATAGGCTGACTTGAAAGCAAAAATTTAACTTTGCCGGATTTCTGCAGCCGGGTAGACCCGGGGACGGCCCCGTCAAGGCAGGCCGCTAAACAAAAAAGACGACCAGTACGGCATAACTGATCATGGCCAGCATGCCGGCCAATATGGCCAGCGGAAACTGGGTGTATACGTGATC
This sequence comes from Balneolaceae bacterium, assembly GCA_040905285.1. GTDB lineage: Bacteria > Bacteroidota > Rhodothermia > Balneolales > Balneolaceae > JBBDRV01. The sequence goes on from JBBDRV010000033.1 coordinate 541, forward strand.
CATCAGGTCACAGCCGGTGGCCAGTGAAGACAGGATGGTTGTATCTGATATGGGTGAGCACTGGTCGCCGAAAACGCTTCCCCCGATAACCGCTGAAAAACAGAGGGTAAGAAAAAACGGATCAGGTGCAACCGCCCATGCCAGCGGGATGGCAACAGGAAAAACCACGGCATATGTACCCCAGGAAGTACCCGTAGAGAATGCTATCAGCATGCAGAGGACCATCAGCAGGCCAGGCAGGGCTAACGGCGGAATCAGCCCACCCACCATGGCTACAACATAGTCAGCAGTCCCGATTGCATCGGCCACCTCTTTCAGGGCCACGGCAAAGGCGAGTATGATGGCCCCGATGGTAACGCCTTTGCAACCGTCAATAAACCCGTTAATAACTTCCTGCAGCTTCATCCCTTTTGCAAGAGCAATGGCAAACCCTGCCAGCACGGCCAGGATGAAGGCTTCAGCTATCAGGAGAGTGGGGTCTTCCCGCCGGCCCATAAAAAAATAGGTGACGACATAGGGAATAATCGCCACTCCCAAAAGGGTGCCGATCGGGCCGAAAAAATCGATCAGCCCCGCATTGTAGTCTGCCGGCACCTTCTGCCGGGTGAGCTCTTCAGCGGCCATGGGCATCGCGTTATCCCGGTCGAGTTTGTTCTCTTCCCGGGAGCGCCGGATGGCTGCCCTCATTTTTTTCCCGGGGACCCATGGAAGCCATTCCAAGGCAAACAGAAGCGTGATCAGAATGGCAAAAATAGCATAAAAATTATACGGCAGGGCCGAAAAGAAAAAGGCTATAGTCTGTTGTGTCGTTTCAAGAAAGGGCAGGGTGCCGATGATCAGTCCGCCGACATAGAAAGGCCACACATTGAACGGTATAAGGGTTGCCGCCGGAGAGGCTGTTGAATCCACCATATAGGCCAGCTCTTCGTGCGATACGTTATGCCTGTCGGCAACCGGGCGAACGGTCGCGCCAGTCAATACCGTGCTGATGGTGCCGCCCTGGTGAAATACCAGCCCCATCATCCAGGTGAAGAATTTTGCGGATCTGGGGCCGTGAACCATTTTCCTGCTGGCCCATGAGGCGAATTTTTCAGCCCCGCCTGTCCGGGTCCAGATTCCAATCAGTCCGCCAAGCGCCCATAAATAAACGAGGAGTATCAATGCAAAACTTTCCGTGCCGATCGAGGGAATGAGAAAGCTTTCTACAATATTGAGATTGCCCGAGATCACACCTCCCAGACAGATCCCGATGAACAGCGCACTGACCACCTCACGGGTCCAGAAAGCCAGGACAATCGCAACCAGCGGCGGCACGACAGACCAAAAGCCGTAATGGCCGTTTTGCTCCTGAAAATTCCCTGAATAATAGATCCCGGCCAGAATTAAAACCAGAAAACCGCTGACATAGAACTTACGGCGTGCAGCCGGATCGCCGTACTTTCTTGAAAAATAACCGGTGGAGTCGTTCATGCCTGGTTCTGGTGTATCTCTTTTTCGGGAATGAGTCAGTGAAGATAACAGATGGGTTTGAAAAAGCCAGCCAAACTATTAGCCGGACGTCGGACAGGCCCGGTTGCCAAAAGATTTTCTGTCCGGCCGCTAACACCGAACCGGCTGCGGATCATCGTCGATGATCTTCGGGGCAGGTCAGCGTCAGCACGTCTCCGGAAATCGTTAACTGCCGGAGGCATCAAGACTGATTTCTTTTACGTATATCCAGTCGCCGAACTCGGACTGGTCACCGTTGGCGGCATTTGCCGCGATATTGAAGATAATCGAGCCTGCCCCGGTATCCGGAGCTGTCCATTTGAACGTCCAGCGGGCCAGATTCCCTGAGACCGGCTCCGTGCCGGCTTCAGAATGCTGCAGGTAGTCGATGTTGTCATCTGTTGCAGGTGTGAAGGCGAGCCGTTCACCCGGCGTGTCGAAGTGGCCGGCCTGACTCCCGTCTGCAAAACGGGCAGTCAACTGGAAACCAGCTTTACCAAGATGCTCCCTTTGCACTGTTACAGATATCCGGATCTGTTCACCGGGGCTGTACGTCTCGCCGAGACCCTCTACCTCCAGGCTGCCGGCTTTCTTATTCAGATCGTAGTCAAAATGGCAGGTGTGACAAGTCTGTTCGCCGTAACCGCCGGTGTAGGGTCCGTCAAGCTGCTCGGGATACCCGGCGGAATGAAGGGTACCGGCAGCAGGGGACCTGTCTTCCACCGGATAGCCGGAGGCATTGAGCAGCAGACAGACTGCAACAGGTGACAGGATGGCCGGAATCAGTTTCAGGAGGAGTTTTGTCTGCACGGTTTTTCCCGCCTGATCAGTTTACCGTCGCACGGCCCAGGTAATTGGTATCCGTACCGAACCAGATGGCCCGGTCAGGTTCATGAAATACCATATGCCGTACGGTACCGCCGCCGTTTTCTATCTCTTCGGAAGCGAAAAATTCCTCTGTTGCCGGATCAAAGCCCACAAGCCTGTTTGGACTGGTGCCGGTAGTGACAACCCAGAGACGATCTTTATGATCTTTGGTCATGGCATAGGGGCGGGCATCATCTCCTTCCGGCATGGCCCACTCATCAATTTCGCCGGTGGAGGGATTGTACCGGCCGATCTGCCCGGCTGCATAGTCGCAATACCACACGTTGTCATCAGAAGTAACGGCAATGCGTCGGGGACGGGCCTCTTCGCGCGGAAGTTCGATCTCTTCCAGTTCCATCGTACCGGGATCTACCGTAGCCAGTTTGTTGGTTCCGAAGAGGGCGATCCAGGGGCGTTCCCCGGCAGTATCCATAACAATCCCGTACGGCCGGGAGCGTTCAGCCTGAACCGGGATCACAGATGCATCACCGGTCCGGGTGTTGAATTTGCCGATGCCGTTACCACCCTGTGCTGTAAACCAGATGTTTCCCTCATGGTCAATGGCAAATGTATGGGGATCCCGCGCATGCTCTTCATCTATCATGTATTTGGTGATCTCGCCGGTTTCAGGGTGCATCCTGCCGATGTGGCGTGCACGGTTTCCGGCGTACCACAGGGTTCCGTCATCAGCCACGACAACGGTGTGCGGGCCGGTTCCGTCCTCCAGGTCATGACGGCCGAATTCAGCGGTCGCGGGATTGAAAAACCCTATGTAGTGAGTCTGCTGCCCGACAAACCAGACGGTTTCGTCAGGTGCTATATAGGGATCGCGGGGCCTTCCGTCCCAGGGCACCCTCCATTCCTCAATCGTGATCACATCCTCAATCAGGTCGGCATCCTGAACAGCAACATCCGTTTCACTGTACTCCCGGGAAGTGCGGTCACAGGAAATCAGGCCGGTAAGGCCGATGATCAGTAGGATTGATTGCCAGTATTTCATAATACCCTCTTTCTTATCGTGTATTCGTTCAGTTTACTGTTTGATCAGCTTGCTTTTCGAACGTATTCTTCAGCTTATTTTTCAAGCGATCTGTTCAGAAGCCATAAACAATAATTAATACCAATTATCGGATTATTCCACTTTTATTATTTAAAAATCGTAAACAGGTATAACAGCGGGAACAGCATATCACCCGTTATTTGCCTGCACAGACAATACAGCGTGTTGTGTGCGGCAGGTATTCCAGCCGTCCCAGGGCTATTGGTTTTCCGCACATCATGCAATCGCCGAATCCCTTGTTTCCGGATCTTTCAAGAGCTTTTTCAAGCCGCTGTTTCAGTTTTTTCTTCTCCCTCAGTGCAGAGTCGTTAATGGTCTTGTTATTGATAGCGTCCATGCGGGAGAGGCGGCCGATTGATTTATCGGGTTCAACCGGTTTGGTGAGCTCTTTCAGCTCTCCGATTTCCTCGGCAATGTCCCGGAGCTGCTGGCGGATAATCTCCAGAATTCTCTGTTTCTCTGATTCATTCATAAAGGCCGTTCAATTTTTTGCGATTATTTCATATTGATGAACTGGAGAGGGACGTCGTATTTTTTATTTTTCAAATGCTGTATGACCGACTGGAGGTCATCAATTTTCTTGCCTGAGACCCGGATCTGGTCGTCCTGTATTGCCGGCTGAACTTTTGTCCGGGTACTTTTGATATCTTTTACAATTTTCTTTGCCGTTTCACGGTCTATCCCCTCTTTCAGCATTGCGGTCACCCGCACGTTACCCTGACTGCTGCCTTCCACCGGTCCATAATCCAGTATTTTAGGTTCCACGCCACGTTTGATGAAATGTTTGACCAGCATCTCCTGTACGGCTTTCATCTTCATGCTTTCGGCAGCCGTTATATGGATCCTGTTTTCTTTTCTGTCAAAGTTCACTTCTGTATGGAGCCCCCTGAAATCATAACGCGTGGAGACTTCCTTGAGGGTGTTGTTAACAGCATTGTCCACTTCCTGTGCATTTACCTGGTTGACGATATCGAAGGATGGCATAAATGTGCTTGTTTGGGATTGATCAGCATAGATAAAACCGCCAGTATGACTTTATAATACCCAAATTCAGTGCAATGATAAAGTTCCCGGTGGCCGGATTCCGTCACTTTGTGCAGACCGTGAGGTTTCGCCCCCCGACCTGTTCTCACACCCGTGATTACTGACGGGTGGGTTCAGCTGCGGACCTGACAGGAACCGGAATGACTACATCTCCCTGATCTTTGAAATGGAGAGTCAGGTCGAATTCATCGCCTTCCACCAGGCCATGTGTCAGCTGCATGAACATGACGTGCAGGCCGCCGGGTTCAAAACGAACTGTCGAACCGGCGGGTACGGCAAGGCCGTTCACCTTACGCATGCCCATCATTCCTTCTTCCTGCTGGAAAGATTCATGGATTTCCGTAAGCTGGGCCACATCCGAAGATACATGGCTCAGGGTATCAGGCTGACCCCCGGAATTGCTGATCAGAAAATAAGCGGCACTCGTTCTGCCGGTTCCCGCAGGGCGCGCCCACGGCTCCTCGACGGATATGCCCCGGCCTTCGGTCTTTGCAGCATTATCGGGTTCTTCCCCCGAATTGCATCCCGTCAGGACCAACCCGGACAGGATAAGCAGACAGACAGTCAGTGAGAAATTCTTCATAGGCTCTGCAGGTCTTCTATAATTATATCCGGCGGCGTCATGCTTCCTCCGTAATCCATGATCAGGCGTGAATCCCGGTCGATCAGCAATATTTTATCTGTATGATTCAGAAAGTAGAGTTCTTCCCCCGCATCTGTTTCCATAGTATAGGATACCTGGGTTCGTACTCCTGTCCGCTGCATCATCGCTTCAACTTCCTCTTCGGTACCGGTCAGGAAAGTAAAGGGGGGACGATCCATGCTGAAGGCGCCGGCATATTCTTTCAGTGCTTCCGGAGTGTCTCTTTCCGGATCAAACGTGACAAGCACCAGATGAATGTCTTCGGGCCGGCCCATTTCCTGCCAGATTTTATGGATATTGGCAGTGATAAATGAGCAGATATCGGGGCAGTTGGTGTAGATGAATCCCATGACAACAGGAGCCCCCTTGAAATCAGCCGGAAATTGGACAGAATCCCCGTTCTGGTCCACCAGACTATAAGAGACATCGTTATAATCATCTATCGTGCTGCTGCAGCCGACAGCCAGGAAGGCTCCCAGCAGCAGTAAATAAACAGATACGGGAATCTTCATGGGCGTAGCCGTCTCCGGGGACTATGTTGGTGCTGATCTTGTGCCATACGATTATTTCAAGGGGAAATGTAAGGGTTAATCATGAAATAAAAATGAAGAAAGAACCGGCAGGCTCTATTCAGACTCCGCCTTATTCTCTCCGCCCGGCATGCCGGGCGGAGTTAATGGGAGAGGGGACTCTAACGGTCCTAACGGTCGCCCTGTCCTTTCAGGAGGATGAATTATAAGGGCAGTGCAGGCATCCGTTGCCACAACAGGCTCCACGGTTGAGTAAATATGTCGCCGTAAAGACCAGCATTTCATTTTCATTCATATAGTAATCCCGTCCCTCTTCCGGGCGGGAAGAGGGAGGGGACTGGTTCTGCCTCCGGTTTTTTCGTACAGGTTTGTTTTTCAAGTCATCAGACATGCCACGGGGATGAAAAGCGGTTATTGAGGCAGGAGCAGGAAATCCCTGGGAGCATAACCGACTGTGAATGAGTCTACGGCCGCCCCGGACGGTTCATAGATGATCGCCTGGCCCGACTGCGTGTAGCCGCGGCTGTGGGCCAGATAAAGCCGGTCTTCAGCCGGAGAGTACTGAATGCCGTTGAAACTCCGGTCAATAAACAAGTCGCTGGTCACCTCATAGGTGTCCATATTAATCTGCTGGACCGCTTCTTCGTTGACAACCCAGGCCCGGCCTGAAGTCTCATCCAGTGTTATGGCGCTTGGAAATCCGCCGGTCTCGATCGTTTCCAGTACGTCTGACGTATTTCCGTCCAGAATATCGATCTGTCCCGGAATGTTATTTTCCGGATCGTTATAGGGCTTGTTCCCGTTGGAGACCACCCAGATCCGCTGATCACTGTCCGCTTTCATTCTGATCGGTCCGCTGCCAACCGTGACGGTCGTCATTACCTCATCGGTTGACATATCAATGACCGACAGCGTATTATCCTCGCCATAGCCGTAGTTGGCTACGTAGAGGCGGTCTCCGATCGCCAGCATCTGATGCGGGCTGTTTCCGACTTCAATCCTGGTATCCGAGACCTCATAATTTTCCAGATCAACCACGTATACGTAACTTGCAGGCTGTTCAGAATTAAAATCGGGCAGACTGCTCGCGTATCCCTTTTCCCCATTGGCCTCCACAAACCCCACCGGAGATATCCCCCCAAAGGTTATCGTGGCAATACTTTCAACAGAGACCGGGTCCACCACTTCAATTTTGTTGGTGTTGTTTGCCACTATATAGAGCCGATCACCGGACAGTGAAGCGGACTGTATGATGCCGGCCATCGGTCGTCCGTTCACCTGCTGGAATTTCTGCTGTACCGCCTGCCCCGTTTCTGGGTTGTAGCTGGTGACGGAACCGTCTCCCTCTGAGAAGTTGCCTTCATTGATCACCAGCAGACCGGGGGGAGTTTCATCTTCCAGGTTTGAAACCGGATCGTCGCTGCAGGCCGTTACCCCGAACAGAGTCATAAGGACGACGGCGGACAGTATGTACAGGTATCTTTTATACATTGTATTCATTTGGGTATTCATTTGGCAGGTTGCTTTTTTAAGTTATAATTTTTGTGTGTGCCTGTCGGTGGATTTGGCCTACAGCCACGGGCTACAGCGGCAGATCCAGTCCGGCCGATAAAGTCAGGTAACGGCCCGGCATGGGATACCACTGTATGATTTCGTAGCGCTCGTTCAGGAGGTTGTTTGCAGAAAGCCGTATCTGCCAGTCAGCCCCGAAAAGTTCCTGCACGGCTGATACCGTCAGATCCAGCACCTGAAAATCTCCGAGAGAGGATGTGTGATCTTCGGTAGTGTAGCGGCGGTCTGTCCAGCGGTAGTCCACATGTACAGCAACGGGGGGGAGACGGATGCCCAGATTGCTTCGGGCCGTCCACTCCGGTACGTATCGCATTTGACGGCCCACGGCCAGATCTCCCTGAAAACGAGCTTTTGCTATTTCAGAGCGGCGCCAGTCAGCCCCGATGGTCCAGTTGAATTCTGCCGTTCCCATACGCCATTCCGTTTCCAGTCTTCCCTCTATGCCGTAGGCATCTGTTTCTTCTACATTGGAGGGGGACCATATGCCGTTCCGGCCGGGAAACCAGTAGATGCCGTTGTCCAGCCAGATCCGGTAAAGGGTCAGGTTGAAACTCCCGAAAAGCGGGTTCTCCGGCAGGTAGACAAACCCGCCTTCTGTTTTGACACTTCTTTCCGGTTCCAGATCCGGGTTTCCTCCCGGAATCCAGTAGAGATCATTAAAAGAGGGAGGGTTGTAATCGCGGCTGACCATTCCTTTCAGGTGAAGCCGGTTTTTAAGAACTTCCCAGTTTGCCCCCAGGGAAGGACTTAAAACCCAGCCGAATCCGGAATAACTGTCCAGACGGGCGGTCGGGGAGAGACGCAGGGGCAACCCGGTGAGACGGATCTCCGGATTCAACCGCAAACCCAGCAGCCGGCGGTGATAGTCCCCCGCGTAGTTATTGGTATCGACCACTTCCAGGCCGCCGCTGATTCCTCCCTGCCAGACAATTCCACCGGAAGGAGGACGCCGGAAATCAAGATTGTTAAGCCACCTTCCCTTCAGGAAACGGCTGTCAATATCCGCTCCCGGATCGTTATAGCCAAAGCGGTCGTGCTCCAGAAAACTGCGAACAGTCACATTCCAGTTCCCCGCCGATGTCTCCAGCCCTGTGAGCCACCGCACGCCCCGGTTCTCCTGGCTGGTTACCGTACTGGCTGAGAGAATGCTTCCCGGAATCTCCTCCCGGCTGTTCCAGTACCAGATACCGGAGTAGAGCTTACCGCCGGTCAGCTCATAGCTGACGCTGCCGGTCAGGTGATCTGTCCGGCCTGCATTATTCAGCCGGCGCTCCTCCCGGCCGCTGGCACGGTTTACATAGCTGAAATCGTTTGATGCACGGTCGTATATGCCCTGCAGGGAAACGGACCAGCGGCCGGTGCCATAGGTTGCATGCAGCTGGCTGTTCCAGGTGCCGAAGGCCCCGGCCGACTGCATCAGCTCCAGGTGATTTTTCCCCCCGGCTCCGGGAGGGGAAAGATAGATGACTCCCCCCAGGCTTCCGCCTCCAAAGGCGCTGCTTGGCGTGCCGGGACTTACTTCCACGGAATTAAACAGAGCTGAAGGGATCAAGGAAAGATCGGTCTGGCCAAGGGAGAGGCTGTTTACGGGAAAACCGTCCCACAGCACCTGGGTCTGACCGGCTGAAAGGCCGCGCTGTGAAGATAATGCAAGGGCCCCGGGTCCGTTGTCGCGGATGAACAGGCTGGAATAACGGGATAAAAGTGCCGAGATCGGCAAAGTACGTGCATTTGCAAGCTGCAGGGAATCTATGTGCTGTATATCGACAGGCTGATAGCGAAGCGGCTCGGGCAGACGTGTTGACCTGATAAGGATTTCATCCAGCTGCAGGGTGTCTGCCATCGGGTGTATCCATAAACTGTCTTGCACCAGACTGTCTTGCACCGGAAGACGGCTGCCGGAAAGTCCGTCCGGCTCCGGCTGGTATCCGTGCGACAGGGCAGGCGGGTTCAGGTCATATCCGGCGGAGGCCAAAGGGAAAAACAGCAGGAGATACACCGGAATAAACAGCAAAAAAACGAAGACGGGAAGAAAGCACGTATCACGTGATAAAAAAAACATGGTATGACCTGTTTGCAAACCTTTAACCCGAAGGTTTAACAGTGCGGCGGCTGGCAGGTCTCCTGGCTTGCCCGCGACAAGCGACCTTCCCGTCTTTCCCGGCAATGATATGCGGGGATAAACAGTGGTTAAGGCAAGGCTTGCCGCATGTTCCGCCCCAAAGGGCAGAGCAGGCTTACAGTTGCGGGTACAGCTCCCGTTTTTAACGGGATTCCCTTTTCATCTTCCATTCGGAAGAACCAGACACCATAGTTGATGCAATGATGCCGAGCTGAAAGTTACACAGGGGGATCCTATAATTCAAAGACAATCTGTTGGGATCCCCCACTTGTTCTTCAACTGGGAGAAACCTATCCTCCCGGCCGGGACAGTTTTTTATCCGGATTGCATCTTTAATCTCTGATTATAACTATTGTGGCACTGTCGATGAATAAACCCAAGGCCCTGTTTAACTGGAGTGGAGGCAAAGATTCTTCTCTCTGCCTGTATCATGTCCTCCAGGCTGGAGAAATTGACGTCTCCTGCCTGTTTACGACCGTCAGCGCCAGGTACAACAGAATCTCCCAACATGGTGTACGTGCTGAACTCTTAAGGGTACAGGCTGAGAAAACCGGCATTCCCCTGAAAATTCTGCGTCTTCCCGATTCCCCCACCATGGAGGAGTACAACAACCGGTTGAGGGAAACGCTGGCCGGTTTCAGGGAAGAGGGTGTCACCGTATCTGTCTTCGGGGATATCGCACTGGAGGACTTGCGCCGGTACAGAGAGGAGCAGTTGTCGAAAGCCGGTTTAAAAGGTCTCTTTCCCTTGTGGAAACAGCCGACAGGAAAGCTGGCAAAAGAATTTATTGACCTGGGGTTCAAAGCCGTTACGGTATGTGTTGACGGGAGCAGACTGGACCGGAGTTTTGCAGGAAGGGACTTTGATGAAGATTTTTTAAAAGATCTGCCGGAGGGCATCGATTCCTGCGGTGAAAACGGTGAGTTCCATACATTCGTTTACGACGGCCCTGTCTTCAGCAAGTCTGTTGCCTTTGCCAGGGGAGACCTTGTTTACCGGACATACACTCCGCCTGACCGGGAAGTTGACGGTTCGGATGACTATTCATGCAGTGCCGGCCGGCCGGAGTCATCTCTGCCGGGTTTCTGGTTTTGCGATCTGATTCCGCCGGTGTAAAAAATGGGTATAATAAACTGGTGTAAAAAAATGCACTGACGCTATAGACAACATGCCCACGGACGGAAGGGAAACGTTGTATCCTGCATCGCGGGAGGAACAGAAAAGAGCTGAAAACAGTTGACAGTATATTATAAGGCATTATGTTCTTCTTTAGTATCTTGGTCGTATCGATGCATTGCCCGGCACTTTAGAAACGACCGCCAAAGTGGGCCACCAAAAGTTGGCCAACCAAAAAAATGTTTCCCTCCGGCCCGCCGGCGTCAGTTACCTGACGACGAATCCGCTATTTAGCCCGATTATTTTTGATTTCAGAAGATCATCTATATCAATATCAATTTGCCGGTAAATGTTCTGTGCTGGTGCTCCTTTTGAGTCTGGCGGCGGCTTTTTGGGG
>JBBDRV010000034.1:0-11182 GCA_040905285.1 Balneolaceae bacterium
GTATTTCAATGAATCGGAGGAGCAGCCGGAAAAAAAGGCAGGTGGCAGCCGGTATCGATATGTCGTGCAAGGTGTTAATGACCTGGTAAGTGAAACGGAGGAATGTGAAACGGTTGAAAGCACGATTGAATGCATAAAAAGCCAGGCCATCATCAGCCTTTTTCAGGTCGCCGTTATCGACCGGGGGACCGGGGAAGTGCTCGAATTGCTGAAGGCACGTGATTTCCTGGAAAGGCACAGGGACTAAGTAATTTTTAAACCGTTATCAGTAGCAAAAAACAGTATGAAAAAAGAAGATACCAAACTTGACATTTTTTCATTTGGAGATGACCCGGGAGACAAATTCTATTGCCTGGTTGACTGCAGGATAAATCCGGAAGGTCTCGATGTCGACAGAATGAAACTGGCCGATCCGCGAAATTTTGACCGGATGCTCAGCGACATGGGCTGTATTGCAATGCTGACGGAACAGGAGGTAAATGAACTGGACAGGAGGGGGGAACTCAGCATGGAGAATATCCACACGGATCTGTTCGAAATATGTAAAAAAGAAGGAATAATCAGCTGAAAGATACATAAAAGGGATTGTTTTTTTCCCACCACAGTTTGGTTTTCAGCAGCGAGCAGATGGTTTTGGCATCTGATATTTCACCGAGCTCAACCATCCTTACCGCTTCACTGAAAGGAAGTCTGTGGGTGACGAGAAATTCATCATCTTCCAGCTTTTCAGGCTGCTGACTGAGATCCCAGGCTGCATAGATATGTATTATTTCGTCTGAATAACCTATTCCCGGATAGAAATGCCCGATATACCTGCAAGACCGGACCTGCAGGCCGGTCTCCTCAGCGGTTTCCCGGACCGCCGTCACCTCTTCCGGCTCCCCGGGATCTATTTTTCCTGCAGGCACTTCGTAAAAGATCTGCCGGGAGGGATATCTGAACTGCTTTACGAGCATAATTGTACCATCCTCAAAAACGGGAACAACAGCACATGCACCGGGATGCCTGATCCATTCCCTTGTTGACGTTAACCCGTCAGGCAGACGTACTGTATCGAGATATACCTGCAGCAGTCTGCCGTTGAATTTCCTGACAGAATTCAACGGCTGTTCAGTGAATTGGCCTGCATCTTTCCAGAGGGTTGATTTCATAGAGCTGTTGACTGGTGAATTAAATACCGAGGATTAATAAAAAAGCTGTACTTTTAGGATATCAATAGAGTGAACAGACCTGAATGGCAAAACATAACCTGACAAATATAGACGGCCGGAAAATATCAGTCAAAGATGATATCTTCACGTGGTCCAATCTGATTTCAACATCAAGGCTGCTTATCGTCATTCCGGTCATTTACCTGCATATGCAAAACGACCATCAGGTAAATATAACCATAACGGTCCTAATCCTGATTGGCATTTTCTCTGACTACCTGGACGGAATGGTTGCAAGAAAATGGAATGAAGTTTCTGAACTGGGCAAAATTCTTGATCCGGTTTCCGACAAACTGCTGGCTTTTTTTCTGTTCGGTTATACCGTCTGGCTCGGATGGATTCCTGTCTGGTATTTTGCCCTGGGAGTTTCACGGGATTTAATGATTATTGCCGGATCGGCCTATATCAAGCGCATTCGCGGTAAAGTGGCGATGGCGGTGATGACCGGAAAAATTTCAATCAATATCATGGCACTGTACTGGGTGTCCATCTTCTTTTTCCCGCATGCAGGAGAAGTTCAGTTTATACTTATGATCTTTTCCGTTGTGATGATGGTCATCTCGTTTTTTCATTATTTGTATAGATTCAATCAAATTAAAAATGGAGCTGATTTTAACTGATTATGAGTTGGCTGGATAAACTGGGACTGAAAAAGAAAGAGAAACTTGACAAGGGAGTAGAAAAGAGCAGAAAAGGATTGCTCCAGAAACTTGGCAAGACGCTGGCGGGGAAGGATCACGTAGATGCGGCTGTTCTTGATGAACTGGAGGAAATATTAATTACCTCCGATGTCGGCGTTAAAACAACCATCGAAATAATTAACCGGATAGAATCAAGAGTTTCCAGGGATAAATATCTGAGTCAGGATGAGCTCAACCAGATTCTTCGTGAAGAAATTGTTTCACTTTTGAGAAAGAGTGAAGAAGACAAGCCAGCTGAGTTTGACGCCGGTTTTCTCCATAAGCCCCATATAATCCTGGTCGTTGGGGTTAATGGAGTAGGAAAAACCACGACCATAGGTAAATTGGCATACCTTTACAGAAAGACGGGAAAAAAAGTTATTTTGGGTGCCGCAGATACGTTCAGGGCTGCGGCTGTTGATCAGTTGAAGATATGGAGTGAACGGGCAGAGGTGCCGATTATCCAGCAGGGACAAAATGCGGACCCGGCCGCCGTAGCATTTGATACCGTTTCAGCTGCCAAAAAAAGAGGGGTGGATCTTGCTCTTGTGGATACGGCCGGCAGACTTCATAATAAAAAATCACTGATGGACGAGCTTGGAAAAATCAAGAGGGTCATGGGTAAGGTGGTGGATGGTGCTCCCCATGAAGTTCTGTTGATTCTGGATGCATCAACAGGCCAGAATGCCATGCAGCAGGCAAAAGCATTTACGGATGTGGTCGAAGTCACCGGGCTGGTCCTGACAAAGCTCGACGGAACTGCGAAAGGCGGAATTGTAATAGGGATCTCCAATGAACTCAATGTTCCGGTGAAATACATCGGGGTGGGTGAACAGATTGAGGATTTACAGGTATTTGACAGGGAAGATTTTGTGAACGCGCTGTTTGGCGCTTCTGCATGACTGATTTGTTGCCATAACAGCCTGATACAGCGAATTTCTTTTTTAAGAGAGGAGAATTCGTTTACTACATGCCCAACCTATGAAAACAAAAACCATCTCCATTTGGATGGGATGTCTGTCTGGTATATTGCTTTTCTATGCCACTACACAGTCTGTCCACGGACAAACAGCTTCACGCTCTCCGGAGGACTTATTCAACAGGGCGACCGAACACTATAAACATGCTGAAATTGAGGAGGCGGACAAACTTTTCAGTCAGCTGACAGACTATTTCCTGAAGCAGGAAAAGTGGGAAAAACTGATTGAAGTTGTGGGGTATACCGGGAATATCAGGCGAAAGCGCCGGGATTTTACCGGCAGTGACGAATCGATTGAATGGATGAGTGCAATTGCCGAAACGCATCTTGAAGAAGGTCATCCCCTTTATTCGACGATATACAATCTGAAAGCCTATCTGTTCGCAGAACGGCTCGAACTGGATAAGGCCCTGCATTGGGCGGAGAAAAGTGTGGAAATTTCAGAGAATCAGCTCGGGAATTCCCGGTCAGCTTCTGTCCTGTCCTATGCCGTACTCGGATTTGTATTTGATGCCAGAGGGGATTATCAGGCGGCAATCCATGCCTATAAGCAGGGCCTGGCGGTAGCGCGATTCATAAAAGATCATGATGAGTCAGGCTATTCCCTGACCCATATCAACAATAATCTCGGTGTAGTGTACCGTAAATCGGGCAATTCTGATGCAGCTATGTATTATTACAGAATGAACCGGATGCACCTTGAAAAAATATATTCCGGTAACCATCCGAAGGTAGCAATGAATTATAATAACATGGGAACCATCTATTACGGCAGAGGGGATACGGGAAAAGCTGCAGAGTTCTTTGTAAGGGCTGCCAATATCTTCAAAAGCAGTTACGGCATCGACGATCGCAGAGTGGCTGCTGCATACAATAACGCAGGCAGCTGTTATCTCAGACTGGAAGATACAGCGGAAGCAAACTATTATCTGGAGCTGGCACAGAAAATAAAAATCAAAATACTGGGAGCTGATCATCCTGATACGGCGGTCGGCTATTCCAACCTGGCTTCCGTATATCTTCAACAGGAAAACTATACGTCCGCTCTGGTACATATTGATCGCTCCCTGTCGATCCGCATCAACCATTATGGGGAGAATCATCCTGAACTGATTAGTCCCTATATGAAACGGGGTGAGCTTTACCTGGAGGTGGAAAAACCGCGTAAAGCTCTTGATGATTTTAAAAAGGGTCGGCAGATAGGACAGGGCAACCTGAATGATTTTCATCCGGCTGTAGCTGAAATGTACATACGCAGCGGTGAAGCGCGGGAAAATATGAAAGAATACGGGGCTGCTCTGGAGCATTACCAGCAGGCTATAATCAGGCTGTCTGAAGGGTTCGGAAACCGGGATATTTATTCCAATCCGTCCGGGCTGCTGACTTCCCATCCTATGCTTCTGCTTGAATCATTATCTGTCAAGGCAGCTCTGATGAGAGACTGTTATTCACCGAAACAGGACAGGAGGTACCTTGATTCCGCTTATGAAACATATCAGCTGTCGATCAAGCTGATTGACCGTCTTCAAAAAGATTTCGATTACAGGACATCAAAAATGGACCTGGTAGAAGAATATTATTCAATCTTTGAAGGTGCTTTCCTGTCGGCTTATAATCTTTACAGGCTGACAGGGAAAAGGGAATACCTTGAAGCATCATTCACCTTTTCAGAACAGGGAAAAAGCAGGATTGCCGGAGAGCTGTTGCAGGTGTCCCGGGCCAGAGAGTTTACAGAGATCCCAGAAGAACTGTCAGCGCAGGAGGAAGAAAATAATAAAGAGATTACGCTGCTGCGTCAGCGTCTGATCCGTGAAAAAGAGAAAGGAAAGGACCGGAATCCGCTAAAAATGGAAAGGCTTCAGAATTCGCTGTTTAAAGCCAACGCCTCCCAACGGGCTTGGAGCAACATGTTTGAGAACGAGTTTCCCTCCCGTTACAGGAAAAACCACAATGACACCATACCGGAACTGGAGGACGTGCAGGAAGAACTTTTGGAGGAGGGTCAGGTTGTGCTGAAATATCTGGCGGTTGAAGAAGATTTTTTTGTGTGGGCCATCAGCCGGAATAACGTATCGGTTCACAAGATTGAATCTGATGAAGTATCCCTTTCTGTGGAAGATCTTCTGGAGGCTTTGAAAGTGCGTAATTACAGCTCGTTCAAAAAAAATGCCTCCTTGCTTTACGAGATGCTTATAGGACCTGTGGAAAACCGGATAGCCGGTTCTTCGGAATTGTTGATCATCCCCGACCATCTGTTGAATTATCTTCCGTTCGAACTGCTGCTGACAGACCCTGCAGAAACCAACACGCCGCGGGAATGGTCCTATCTGGTTCAGGAGTACAGCATCAGTTATGCCCCCTCACTTACGATATTCAGCGGGATGCAGAAGGGGAATGAATTCAATGAGCATAAACTGCTGGCTATGGCACCGAATGCTGAAAAAATGCCGGAAAACAAGGCAGCTGACGGACTCCATGACTATACAGCTGATCTTTCGGCCCTGCCTATAAGCCGCTATGAAGTTGAAGAGATAGCTTCCATTTTTCTGTCGGAGGGGCAGTCCTGGAATATCCTTTCCCCTTCGCGGGAGGTGACACTGTTATTTAATGAGGAAGCTACAGTAAACAGGCTGAATGAACTGGATCTCGGGGAATTCGGGTATGTCCATTTTGCAACGCATGCTTATGTTCATGAAAAAAACCCGGCTCTTTCCGGGATAATTCTGTCGGGTGAAGGTGCGGGCGAGGATGTCATTTACCTGAATGACATATACAATATGAAATTCAATGCCGACCTCATTGTGTTGAGTGCATGCGAAACAAGTCTTGGCTCATTAGCCAGGGGAGAGGGAATGACCGGATTTGCCGGAGCCTTCATAAACAGCGGAGCATTGAACCTCCTCGTGTCGATGTGGAAGGTGAGTGACAGGGCTACATCAGAGCTGATGATCCGTTTTTACAGGGAAATGATGAAAGGTACAGAGAAAACGGACGCATTGAGGTCTGCAAAACTTTCACTGATTGACCGGCCGGCAACAGCCTTTCCGGCTGAATGGGCTTCTTTCATCCTGATTGGCAGATAAAACTCTACCTGGGACTGCTCCGGGTGATATTGATAAACTGCTGGTTGTCTACTTCCGGCCGGTTGTCGTAATTGGCAACCTGCAGGGTAGAGGCGTAGATCAGACGGGTGGTTCGCACAAGCTTGGGAAAGTCTACTTTATTTACGGAATCCCCGGGCCGGTGATAATCTTCATGCGTACCTGTAAAGAAAAATACGAACGGAACTTCCAGGCGGCCCAGATTCCAGTGGTCGCTTCGCCGATAGAACTGATTCGGATCATTCAGATCATTGTATGAATAATCAAGCTCCATGTTAACGCTGGTACGGTTGGCCACGTGTACAAGGCTGTCAAGTTCCGAAGAGATAATATCACCGCCGATTATAAAGATATAGTCCGTGTCTCCGGACTCTTCCCTTTCCGTGGTGCTTCGCCCGATCATATCGGCATTATAACTGGCTACCGTATCTTCCAGGGGGAAAATGGGATGGTCGGAATAATACCTGGAACCCAGCAATCCCGACTCTTCAGCAGAAACATGAAGAAAGAGAATGCTTCTCCGGGGCTTCAGACCGTCCCCGGCTGCTTTTTGCAGGACATTGGCAATGGACATTAGTGCTACTGTGCCACTGCCGTTGTCATCCGCCCCATTATTGATAAAGTCTCCTGTCTGATCCGGATGGCTGATACCGATATGATCATAATGAGCGGTAAGGATAATTACTTCATCCCTGAGATCGGGATCACTTCCTTCCAGGAAGGCGGCGATATTGTGACTTTCTACCTCCGTATTCCGGTTATAGGGCCGATAGTCGAGTAAAAACGGCAGTTGATAGGCACTAAACTCACTGAGACTATCAGTCAACTCCCTCCTCAGCTTTTCAAGCTCAGTAAAATTATCAAACTCCAGAATCTCTGTTGCCAGTTCAGGGCTGATCTGGAGATATCCTTTTGGATAAGCCCGCCGGGTAGCATTGCTGTCCATATATTTAAGGACAAAATTACGGGGTCTTGAAATCAGTCGGGAGTTAAGTTCTGTCAGGCTGTCAAACTGGTCCGGTGTTTCCCTCCCGATTACCAAAAGACCTTTTGCATTGTTACGGCTGGCAATATCTGAAAAACGCTGGTTATTATTTATGTCGGGATTGACCAGGGTATCCCCATCAACAACATGAGGTATATCTTCGAACACCAGTACCCATTTATCTTCTAAATCAGCCCCTTCAAGATGGTTAACTCCATTCTGCTGGTCATTAATCCCGAATCCTGCAAATACAATTTCACCCCTTAGTGCCCGTGAGCCACCAAAAATTTGAATGTAGTCCGCTTGAGTGTCACTGGACGCCACCGAATGGTTGACAAGCAGCGTATCTGTACCCGTTCTGTATGTTCTGAAGACGAGACTGTCTTTTTGTTCGGCTATCAGATCAAAGGACTGGTAAAAGGTGCCGTCGTCACCTGCAGGGGTCAGTCCCAGATCAGAATAAAAACCGGCCAGGTAATCTGCGGCAATTTTCTGTCCCGGCATGGCCGTTTCCCGGCCTTTCAGGGAATCATGGGCGATCACAGAAAGATGCTCGTAAAGATAATCCTCTGTCACATACTCACTATAGGGCAGGAGCAAATTGTTCAGTTCAGAGGATGAGTGGCTGTCATCTGTTGACAGATAACCAAGACAACCCCCTGTAAGAAATACAGCAACCGGGAAAAAGAGGAAAAGCGTTCTCATAAATCAATAGCATCTCAGATTGACGTTGACACACGGGGATTATCGATGATTTCATCAACAGGCTTCAAATCAATATAAAAATCACTCGGATCGTCTTCCATAAAAAGGTTGATCTGCTGTTCTTTCAGCATTTCGAGTATGGCGAGAAAAGTAACCACAACGGCAATTCTGCCTGTCAGCTTTTTACAGAGGTCCACAAAAGACAGTTTTCCGTTGTCCTGCAGGGATCGTAAAACAAATTCGGCCTGATCCTCGATTGTATGACTTGCCTTTTCAACTCTGTGAAAGGTTTGGTCTCTTTTGATATCCGCAAGTACTTTCTGGAAGGCAGCCATCAGCTCAAACAGAGTCACATCCTTAAGGGCTTCACCGGAAGCTTTTTTTTCGACCTCATCTTCGTCATAAAACCCGCGGTAATAAACCTGGCGGGCCTCTTCATCAATGACAGCCATCTTTTCAGCCATTTCCTTGAACCGCTTATATTCAAGCAGCTTCTGTACCAGTTCGTAGCGCGGATCGGTTTCATCCAGTTCCTCATCGTCACTCTCATCGCCGGGAAGCATCATTCTCGCCTTGATTGACATCAGCATGCTTGCCATAAGTATGAACTCACTCGCCACATCCAGATCGAGCTCTTCCATTAAATGAATATACTCCAGGAATTCCCTGGTGATATGGGAAATGGGGATATCGTATATATCCAGTTCATCCCGCTTTATAAAGAAAAGGAGCAGATCCAGCGGGCCTTCGAAGTTTTTGAGATGTACTCTGTACATAGTTGGTATAGCCGTTTGGAGAAGATCGTAAAACAGAATCGAAAAAGGAAATTAAAAGCCGCAGGAGAATGGTTACCTGCTTAACCCCGCCTCGCCCATCAGTATAAGAAACACTCTCTGAATACCTCTGGCCCCTGCATCATTGACCCACCACTCATCAAGGGAATGCGTGTTGCCGCTGTCTCCGCCCCCGCCGAGAGTTGCGGACGGTATGCCGAGAGAGATGGGTATATTCGAGTCTGTAGAAGAGCGCTGAAGTACCGGTTCATTGCCGAACTGTCTGGTGGCGGCTATGGAGCGCTGTATGAACGGGTTTGCGGAGTCTGTTTCACCGGAAGGCCGGTTGCCTATCATCTTGATATCCACAGTAAGCGGATCACCGGAACCCCTGCTGTCGTTGGCTTCATTCAACGCCGTCTTCACGGTTTCCTGAAGAATATCATCGATCTGCCGGAGCCGGTCCTGGTCGACAGAACGCAAATCCACTTCCATCCAGTTGGAGTAGGGAATGGAATTTACAGATGTGCCGCCGCCGATGCGGCCGACGTTGTAACTTGTCCGTGAACCCTGACCGACAAACCCTGAAGCTCTTTCGCCAAAATGATAGATGGCACGGCCCAGGGCGTGGGCAGGATTGGCCCTGCCGAAAGCTCCCCAGGAGTGTCCGCCCGGTCCCTCAAACGTGATCCGGTAACGGTGAGATCCCAGCGCCCGGCTGGTAATGGTTTCGGCGTTACTGCCGTCGATGGATATAAACGTGTCAATGTCCGGACCGCCTTCACGGAAGAGATATTTTACACCCCGCAGATCGCCGATCCCCTCTTCTCCGACGGTTCCGATAAACAGGAGGTCGTGACTGGTCCGTATATTCAGTTCCTGCATGGTTTTGAGAATGGTCAGAACCGAGGTCAGGCCCCGTGCATCATCTGATATCCCGGGTGCAAAAAGGGTATCATTCCGAACTTCGACAGTCACATTGGTACCTTCCGGAAAGACCGTGTCAAGATGGGCTGACAACACAATGGTCCGGTCACCATCCGTACCCGGCCGGTATCCGATAACATTGCCCTCACGATCCACCTCAACGTTTTGGAGCCCGGTTCCCCGCATCATCTGTGCATATTTTTCGGCCCGGAGTCCTTCCATGAAAGGCGGAGCCGGTATCTCATTCAGACTTATCTGATTTTGTACTGTCTGATGGTCAAAATCATCAATAAACCGAAAAGCTTCACGGATGAGGGGCAGTGCAGCGAGCGAATCCATTTCCAAATGGTATCTGTTCTCATGGCTGTAGGAAGGCCGGTTTTCAGAGACGGACTGATGCTGTGTACTGCAACCTGCCACCGGACCGGAAAACAATAACAATGATAAGAGGAATAGCTTGTATATACTCATAGTCTATTCCTGCTCTTCGCCCCCGGCTATTCTGAACGCCGGCTGAACCCCGGGAACACCTTCCGATGAAGACGCATAGACAGCGTTAAATACAAAGTTGAATGTAGCCCGGGGCTGGGCCCGGAACTGTGGCCGGAAACCGAGCAATACCACCTGGCCGTCACCAAGCCCTACGCGGACGGCGGAAGGTTTGTTACCGAGATAGGGTTCTTCGCCGAGGGCCCATCCGCTGAGAAGGATGTTGTCTTTGGCAAAACGTGCAAAAACTTCCACAGGCGGATCTTCAGCGCGATGATCTTCAGCTTCCGCCGGCTCGATCACTGAAAACGAACGGCTCTGGCTTCCTCCGCGGTCGACAAAGAATGCAGCTGTACCGGTCTGTATGCCGTAGGCAAACGGATGGTCGTTATCGACAGTCATTGCCACCAGTGATCCCGGAATATAAAAATCTTCCCTGGAGGCATTCCGCAGGTTGTTTTCAACGGGCAGGCCCAGATGATCGATTAGAAAGTCGGTGGAACCGTCCCAGCCGAGAATGGTCCCGCCGGATTCCGCAAATTTCTTCAGGGCCAGAGCGCCTTCGGCGCCAAGCCCGCCGGTGAATTCGTCAGGCTTTGTACCAGGCTCGTTTCCACGTAAAATCGAGCGGGAGGACTGGGCCGG
Organism: Balneolaceae bacterium; assembly: GCA_040905285.1. GTDB lineage: Bacteria > Bacteroidota > Rhodothermia > Balneolales > Balneolaceae > JBBDRV01. The sequence goes on from JBBDRV010000034.1 coordinate 10,496, forward strand.
GAGAATTATAATGTCAAAATCCGCCAGCTCGCCGTTCCGGATGTCAGCGTCATGAAGCGAGCCGTAATTGAATCCGTAGTTGTCAAATACCCAGCGTGTCCATCCTTCGTCAATATTGGCAGTCCAGGATTGATACATTCCGATTTTTGGCGGATTAAGTTTGTAATAATCAATGTCCGGCAATCTGTCCAGGCCGGTGACAGTGATTCCCAGATCAGCGGACAGGGGGTGGACAGCGTCATCTGAAGTTCCTCTTCTTTCGATGATAAAGGCACCCGGGCCAAAATCCCTGCCCTCGATTTGAAGCGGTTCAGCTGTCCTGTAAATGGTATGTCCTTCCGAAAGCATCCTGTTTACGACAACGGAAGACATGGCGGACCGGGATGGAATCAGATAGCCGAATTCTGCACTTCCCCCGATTCCTCCCGCAAACGGCTCAATCACCTCTGCGTGTTCTGCATCAACATCAAAAGGCTCATCCGCCCTGTCCACCTGCACTCCCATTTGCAGCGGCAGTGTCCAGCCGGCAAGGTCATAGGGAGGCTCCGGCGGACCATCCGGATAAAGGCGGCGTTCCGGATAAGACTGGGGTTCCATCATGTCCAGCAGATGAGGCCGGAATGCCTGACCGGCGTAAATTACATAACTGCTTTCCGGATAGCTCTTCCCGTTTGCGGAAAAATCTGA
>JBBDRV010000035.1:0-11171 GCA_040905285.1 Balneolaceae bacterium
GCCGCCGGGATGACAGGATGCACTGGAGAGATAAAAATTTTCAACGGGTGTCTCATACCGGCTCAGGGCGGGGACAGGCCTGAACCTGAACATCTGCGCTATATTCATGTCAACATGCATAACATTGCCCTTCAGCAGACCCAGTTCCCTTTCGATATCCACAGGAGTCTGGATATAGCGGTCAATGACCTTTCCCTTCATATTGGGAGCATAGCCCACAAGCACATCATAGATTTTGTCTGCTTCCCGTTCTCGTATGTCATCCCATTTAAGATTATCCCCCAGTTCATAGGGATGCCACTGTGCCCAGGCATAAAGGGTGTGGCCGCCGTCCTTTGCCATCTCCGGATCAATGGCAGAAAATGTCATTGCAAGCACCGCAGGTCTGCCGGGCGGTTGCTTTTTCCGATAGTCACCTATTGCATTGTGCATATATTCGACAGAAGGCGCCAGAAGCTGCATGCCATTATGGATAAGAGGGTTATCAGGCGCAGCTGTATAGACCGGAAGCTCTTCCACGGCACAACGGATAACCATACCGCAGCCGTTACCGACTTCAATATTCTTCACCTGTTCAACAAGCCTGTCATCCAGATTTTTTCTTCCGACCATTCCCAGCATGGTTGTCTGCACATGTGCATTGGATACAACCAGATCTGCCTGATAGACCGTATTGTTTTCCGTCCTGACACCCCGTGCTTTCCCGCCCCGTATGTCAACAGAAGCGACAGCTTCTCCGGTTTTGACCACCCCTCCATGCGCCTCGATAAAACGGGTCATCGATTGAGTGAGCATGCCGCTTCCGCCCCTTGGATGTTTGGCTCCGCTCTGATGAAGCATTGCCTGCCAGCCGGCAAAACTGCCTGTTACCGGCATGTCCGGAGTGGGACCGGACTGGGCCGCAAACCAGATAAGGGCCGCCTTCATACAGTCGTTTTCAAAAGAGTCATTCACCACCTTGCCGTAACTGGACATGATCCTCTGAAGTCCGTCGGTCTGTTGTCCCCCCGCAAAAAGGGTTTCCTTCCCCATTTGTCCCCTGATCAGTTCAGACACCAGATTCCGTCCGGTGGGAGGTTTCATGAACGTTTTCAGGACACCGCGGTTAATACGGCCCCAGAACCGGACAAACTCCCGGTAATTCTCAACATCTTCCGGCGCCACCTGCCGTATGGATTCAAGCGTTCTCTGCAGGTCCCTGAAAAAATGAATAACACCCCTGCCGTCCGGCACAGGATAGGACATAAACGGATCCATGTCGATATATTCCAGTCCGTAGTTTGCAAGGCCGAGCTCTTCCGGTATGCCTGTCTGATGAATCATAATATGGACCGATGAGCCGATATCTATTCTGAATCCGCCGGGATGCTGTTCCGACCGGAACATCGTTTCGGTAGAAACGGCTCCGCCGACAGTCTCCCTCTTTTCCAGAACAGCCACAGAAAAACCTGCTTTGGCCAGATAACAGGCTGTGATCAATCCATTATGGCCTGAACCGATAATAATCGCATCATATTTACTCATGGACATATTTACTAATGGTCATCCTTTAAAATAGTGGATTGATTTGTATCTTTTTATATGTTCTTTCGAACGGCAGCAGTGGTTCAGCCATACGCAGGCGCCAACTATGCGACTCGTTACTGTGAACCGTATTAACCACAGGCCGCACAGACTGGTGCCCGGCTGCGACAATTCACCATTTTTTCAGATCAAAAACAAATCAAAGCAATTCTTCAATGAATTTTATTAAAACATTTCTGGCCTCTGTACTGGGAACAGTCATCGGTCTTTTCCTGCTGCTTTTTATCCTGTTTGTCAGCCTTGTCAGTACGTCCGGAGAAACGGAACCGCACATCCGCTCCAATACGGTTTTAACACTGGAATTAAGCGGGGGTATTCCTGCAAGATTAGCTGATGACCCCTTCCGTGACCTGATTGAAACCACACCCGGAGACAGGCTCTCCCTGGAACTACTTAAAAACAATCTGGAGAAAGCCGCCGCCGATGATCGCATTACAGGTATCTGGCTCAAAGTTAACAGGATCTCTGAATCTTGGGGAAACCTGGAAACAGCTTACCACTACCTGAATGAATTCAGGGAGCAAAGCGGCAAATTCATCTATGCAAGCACGGATGATCTGGGAATGAATGAAAATGCCTATTTCCTTGCCTCGACAGCGGATTCCATTTTCTCACCCCCGCAAACGTATTTTGAGTTCAACGGATTTGTCGTCCAGACCAGTTACTATAAGGATATGCTGGATCGAATCGGAATTGAGCCGGAAATCATGAGGGTAGGCAGCTACAAGTCGGCTGTCGAACCCTTTATAAGGGAAGACAGCTCACCGGAACACCGGGAACAGATGATGTCCATTCTGAACAGTACCTCCGGTACGTTTGTGTCTGCTGTAGAAGACCGGCGCAATACACCGGCCGGCCGAATCAATGAGTTGATGGAAGAAATTCCGGAAAACAGTGTTGAATGGGCACTGGAAGCGGGACTTATCGATGCCATTGCCCATCCGCATGAAGTTGAAGCCACCCTCAGGAACAGGCTTGGTCTTGACGATGACGCCGATATCCGCACTGTTTCGCTGAACAGGTATAACCGCGTTGAATCCGGTTCAGCAGGTCTGGAGGAATCGGGAGGCGGGAACAGAATCGCTGTGATATATGCATCCGGCATTATCATCCCCGAACCGGTCGGCGGACCTTTCAGCAATGATCCGGTCATTACAGCCTCCAACATCCGCGAATCACTCGAGGCCAGCCTTGATGACGATGACGTAAAGGCAATCGTCCTGCACATCGACAGCGGAGGCGGCGCGGTTTCCACATCCGAGCTGATCTGGGGCCATATCCGGGAAGCTGCTGAAAAGAAGCCACTGATTGCATACATGGGTAATGTGGCCGCATCGGGCGGATATTATATTGCTATGGGTGCAGATACGGTCATGGCATCCCCCAATACCATAACAGGGTCGATCGGCATCTACAACCTGATGTTCAACAGCCGTGAATTGTTTAATGACAAGCTGGGGATCGATTTCAGCGAATTTAAAACTCACGAGCATGCGGATATGGCTTTGATGAACCGGCCGCTGTCCGAATCCGAGCGCCGTGCGTTGCAGCGCAGCGTGGAAAACGGCTATGAAACCTTCCTTGACAGGGTCGCTGCAGGCAGGGATATGACCCGGGATGAGGTTCATGAGGTAGCCCGTGGACGTGTCTGGACAGGTACACAAGCCAGGGAAGTCAATCTGATTGATCTTCTCGGCACTCTTGATGACGCCATCGCAGTCGCTGCTGAAAAAGCCGATATCGAGGAGTACGGGATCGTCACTTATCCGGAAAGGAAAAATATAATGGATATGCTGTTCCGTTCAACCGGAGCCAGAGTAAGCGGCTGGATTCGTTCCCTGGTCCCCTATCCGGACGACATTCTAACCGTTGAGCAGCTTATGAAACACAATGCGGGAAAAAACTGGGCATTGCTGCCCGTTAACTATACCATTGACTGAATGAACATCGGACGTTTCCAGACCGAACAGCTGAGTGAAGGCTTTTACGAAATTTTTAATGACGGCACACTCCAGAAAATGGAGCCCCACCGGATGGATAACCTGAAAGAGGATACATCGCTGGGAAAATACTCCTCGGCCATCGGGGTCGACCCTCTTTTTATCACAGACGGCAATGTCAACATTCTTCTGGATGCCGGGCTTGGATGGGGACTGGACCACAACAGTCACTATAATAAAATATCCAATTCCGTCACCAATCTTGAAATATTTGGTATCACACCGGAAATGATCGACTTTGTTATTCTGTCCCACCTCCATTACGATCATGCAGCAGGATCCACCTATATGAATCGTGACCTGGAAACCACAGTAACCTTTCCCAATGCGGAATACCTGGTTCAGGAGAAAGAATGGGCTTTTGCCTGCAGCCACTTCAATGATCAGAACGACGTCAACGGAATCGGCTACAGCATGGACGAATTATACAGACTGGCTGCCGAAAAACGGTTCCATTTTATCGACAAAGAGAAATTCGAGCTGATACCCGGCATCGAGCTCCTCCGTTCGGGCGGGCATACACCCGGCCATCAGGTTGTCCGGATCAGTGATGAGGGAAAAGACGCCTACTACCTGGGGGATTTGATCCCTACGGAATATGATCTGAACCATTATGCGATGAAGCAAATGGACCACGATCCGCTTCAGTCCAAAAAATTTAAAACCCGTTTGCTGAGAGAAGCGTTTGAAACGGGTGCCTGTCTGTTTTTTTATCATTCCCTTTTCAGGAAAAACGGAAAGTTGGAGCGCGACGAGCACAGGAAATACATGTTACGGGAAGGTTGAATCAGTCTGAGCTGCTGATTCCCTGTACTTCCTTCCAGCCCGTGGCATGCCTTACTGATTCCCCGTGGCATGCCTTACTGATTCATTGACAGAAGAAATTCATCATTATTTCCGGTGCCCCTTATCTTGTCAAGAAGAAATTCCATCGCCTCGAAAGAGTTCATGTTATTCAGATAACGTCTCAGTAAAACCACTTTTTCCCGCTCTTCATCCGGCAGGAGAAGCTCTTCACGCCGCGTGCCGCTTTTAAAAATGTCAATGGCCGGGAATATACGCCTGTCAGCAAGACGGCGGTCCAGCACAATTTCCATATTTCCGGTTCCCTTGAACTCTTCGAAAATCACATCGTCCATTCGGGAGCCGGTTTCTATCAGTGCGGTTGCAATGATTGTCAGACTTCCGCCGTTTTCAATATTTCTCGCCGATGTAAACAACTGCCGCGGGGCTTTAAGCGCTTCTGAATCCACACCACCTGTCATGGTACGCCCTGAATTGCTGGCACAGATGTTATAGGCCCTGGAAAGACGGGTAATTGAATCCATCAGCAAAAGCACATCATGACCACTTTCCACGAGCCGTTTCGCTTTTTCAAAAACAATTTCTGACAATCCTATATGGTTTTCAGGCTTTTCATCAAATGTGGAAGCCACCACTTCGGCATTTTCCACCGACCTGTCCATCTCCGTCACTTCTTCGGGTCGCTCGTCAATGAGCAGGATGATGATTTTGGTATCGGGGTTATTGGTTGAAACGGCGTTGGCAATATTTCTCAGTATGGTGGTCTTGCCGGTTTTGGGCTGGGCAACAATCAACCCCCGCTGCCCTTTTCCCAGCGGGGAAAACAGATCAATGACACGGGTTGTGTATTCGGCATGATGATTTTCAAGCTTATACCGTTCATTGGGATAGATGGGCAGAAGATCTTCAAAATCTTCCCGGTTGTCCATATCCCGTGGAATCTTGCCGTTCACCCCTTCCACCCTTAACAGAGCAAAATAACGTTCCCCCACTTTGGGCGGCCGGATGATGCCGATGACACAATCCCCCTGCCTGAGGCGAAACCGCTTGATTTGTGAAGGGGATACATAAATATCATCCGGACTTGCCTTGTAATTGTAATTGACTGAGCGCAAAAATCCATAGCCGTCCGGAAGGATCTCCAGGGTACCTTCATTGAGCAGAAATTTGCCCAGCTGCGGACGGATTTCATTCAGGCGATCTTCCAGTCTGTCGGCATCGGATTCAGGCAGTACATTGCTTACATGCTTCTTGTTCTTTTTATACTGATCCCTTGGTTTGCCTTGTCCCGGACCCGGTCTTCTGTTTCCCGATTTTCCGGATTCTTCATATGACTGAATATGACTGCGTCCCCCGTACTGGGTGTTGGGAGCAGCTTCTTCCCCTTCGCCCTCCTCCGGGCCATCTTCCTGAACCTGATTTTCCCCGGCAGAGTCACGTTCACTGTCCTGGTTACCGTCAGCAGAAGCTATCCGTATGCGGTCAATCAGGGACTGTTTCTTCATACCGGTCACCCTTTTGATATTCAACTCCCGGGCGATAATCTTGAGTTCACGGACCGTTTTTTCGTAAAGAGTATCGAGGTCGATATTTGACATATTATCGGTATGAGTCTCCGACATAATAAAATAATGCTAATGTGATTTGAAAATTTCTTGCAAGGAATGAGTACAAATGTAAGAGCAGATGCACAAACCGAAGGAGATTATGGGCAAAGCCCGGGGTTTTTCTTGTGATCAGAAGGTGGTTGGCTTGCCATCCAGTACTTTACCTGCCGGTAAAAGTAAAAACTTCCTGCAAAAATAACTAATTTCGATTTTAGCCCTTCCAGTAATCCCTCTATGTCCGGATCATCACTGCTGAGACACTCAGCCTGAGGAATTTGCGACCGGATCTGATTACAGTCTGCATTTCTCTCTCTTCCACTATCAATGTAATAAACGTATTTGTAAGGTTGAAAATTTTCCAGCAATCCGGGCACAATTTTATCTTTCATAAACGAAAGAAAAAAAACGGGTTCCCGGTCCGGGCCCATGGCAAGGACCTGTTCCATCAGGGAGCCGATTGCTTCCGGATTATGAGCTCCGTCAAAATACCAGCTGCGGCCGGACAGGAGCTTTTGAAAACGGGCATGGTCGGGAAAACGACTCTCTGTTTTCTCCACTCCCGCTGTAAAGCTATCCTTTAAGCCCGGAAACTGCCCCGAAAGAACATCCACCACCGCCATAACAATGGCTACATTGAACCGGTCTACGGGCTTTCTCCCTCTTCCATCTATTGAAACACCATTCTGGCTGCCGGGTTCCGTCAGTTCGATCAATCCGTCGTTAAACCCGGGTCTATAGAGAGATGAGCGAATCAGCTCTGCATGGAGCGACGCAGCCTTCAGCTCTGCCTCTTTCATTGCTCCCTCGGGCAGATGTCCTGTTACAACAGGTTTTCCCTGTTTAATGATTCCCGCTTTTTCCCGCGCAATCTCCGGAATGGTTTTACCGAGAACATCCATATGATCGGCCGATACCGATGTGATGACGCTGACCAGGGGATCTATGATATTTGTGGCATCCAGCCGCCCGCCGAGTCCTGTTTCGATAATGGCTATATCACACATCTCCTCCGCGAAATGCCAGAAAGCCATACATGTGCTGATTTCAAAATAGGTCAGCGGCATAGACTCCAGCAACGGTCCAAAGCGGTTGAAAAAACCAACAATGGACCTGTCCGGAATATTCCGGCTGTTAACCCTGATCCTCTCGTTGTATTCCATCAAATGAGGAGACGTATAGAGTCCGGTTTTATAACCGGCCTGTTGAAAAACCGAGGCGAGCATCTGGCATGTAGTCCCTTTTCCATTTGTCCCGGCCACATGTATCGTGCGTACCCGGTCCTGGGGATTTCCTGCCCGTTCACAAAATGTTTTTGTCTGATCCAGCCCGAAGCGGGCAGCTTTCAGTCCGTCCAGACTGAATTTCGGCAAGCCGTCTAAAAAGCCGGCTGCATCCTCAATGGTTGTAAAGCGTCGTGCAGCCATTACCTGTTGTTTCGTTCTTCATAAAGGTCAAAATCGCGGATCAGGGAACTGAAAAAAGACTCATCCTGCAAATACGAGCGGCTTTCTATTCCCGTGACAGGCTGTATTTTCTGTACAGAATTCGTCAGCCAGACCAGGTCGGCCTGCTCCAGCTCTTCAGGTCTGAACCGGCCTTCCTCAATCGGGTAATCCGGCCGGCGTGAAAGCAGATCCAGCATAATCTTTCTGGTGATGCCCGGCAAAATATCACACGTTTCCGACGGGGTGTAAATAATGCCCCCTTTTTTCCAGAATACATTTGCTATGGCCGTTTCAGCGACAAATCCGTCCACTGTCAGCATCAGGGCATCATCGAACCCTTTATAGCGAGCTTCACGCCACCCTTTCATATAGTGAAGGGTATTGGACAGTTTCAGTTCTGCAGGACGGCTGGAGGTGGGAACGACAGTAACGTTCACCCGGGCCAGTCGACAGGTCCCTTTTCCATTCCCGACAGGATCTGCTGTAATCGTCATATTTACCTGTTCACCCTGCAGTCTGCCATAACCCCTCCCACCTGCCAGTGATACCTGAATTCGTATAAGAGCTTCGCTGTTCAGCAGCCCGTTCATGTCAAGAAGTTCACGCAGATTCTCCCGGATATCCGCCGGGTGATCCAGGAAACCCCTGGACATTCCCAGGTAGTCCATGCCCTTGCCCAGTCTTTCCAGATGCAGGTCCAGATGCAAGAAACGGCCCCGGCTGGATCGAAAGGTTTCAAAACATCCGGCTCCGTACATCAAGCCCCTGGATTCTGCGGCAAATACCGGTGTGCCGTCACTGATAAACTGACCGTTCACCCAGATATGTCGTTCAGAGTTGTTCATGATTCAGCAGGGCTTCAATTTTCTTTGTCAGTGATCCCTGATCCTCTCCTATCTGGAGATCGGCGAAACGGCCAGTGCGGTCAATCAGAATCTGGGAAGGGACACCGGGTACCTGCAGATCATGATAAAAAGACGTCCCGTCCACATAGATAAAATTATTCCTTTCATTCCTGATATATTCCCGGACCATATCGTCGTCATCTCTTACTGCCGCAGCAATAACAACCAGCTCCTGATCCCGCTGCTCCAGTTCATGAAGAAAATGATGGACATCTTTCGATTTTTCAGACCAGGTGGCCCAAAAGTTTACAATGACCACATTCCCCTTGAAAGCAGAAAGGCGGACAGAGCCGGTTTCAGCTGCAAGCGACAGAACCGTTTCATTCAGATCTGCCGCTTCAATGTTTTCCCTGAAGGTTTTCTCCTGATTCCGGTGATACCTGATCGTTCCGTATAAAATCACCACAACAGTAAAAACCGCACAGACAGTGATGAACAGATTAAAATATTTTGGATCCAGTTTCATACCGGGCCGTGAACTTTTTAAATCGTTGCAGCCGGGGAACGGGGAAACCCCGCCTGGGACAGGAGCTGAGACGGGAATTCCGGCAGCCGCAGACAGCAGCTGGCAGTCAGTGGAATAACGTTATTCACCTGTATGGCTTTCAGAAAACTGCTGTTCGCCGTATTCAAGCCGTCCGTACGTTCTTGCTACGTAATTATCCAGTATGTCCATAAACGCTTCACCTATTCCATCACCGCGCAATGTGACAAAATGGTCCCCGTCAACATAGACCGGGGCTTTGGGTTCCTCAAATGTACCCGGCAGGGAAATTCCTATATTGGCCTGCCTGGACTCGCCGGGTCCATTCACCACGCATCCCATCACAGCAACATCCATGTCCTCCACACCCGGATAGATTTTTTTCCATTCAGGCATTTTTCTGACGACGTATTGCTGGATATCATCTGCCAGTTCCTGGAAGTAGGTGCTCTGGGTTCTTCCGCAGCCGGGGCAGGATGTAACCTGCGGAATAAAACTGCGGACACCCAGCGACTGCAGTATCTGCTGGGAAACCCGCACTTCTTCTGCCCTGTCCGCGCCCGGGGCCGGAGTCAGGGAAACCCGGATTGTATCACCGATTCCTTTTTGCAACAGCACGGCAAGTGCCACGGAACTGGATACAATTCCTTTTACCCCCATTCCGGCTTCTGTCAGTCCCAGATGAAGGGGATACGGCAGTTCTTTTGCTATACGCTGATACACACTGACCAGATCCTGTACCCCGGACAACTTGCAGCTGATGATGATCTTGTCAGCCGGCAGCCCGACATCTTCTGCAATTTCAGACGAACGCCTGGCACTTTCGACCATGGTATCGAGCATCACGTCCTCCGACGATTTCGGCTTCTGCAGGTTTTTGTTTTCATCCATCCGTTCAGCGAGCAGCTGCTGATCCAGGGATCCCCAGTTGACCCCAATCCGTACAGGCTTGTTATGGATGACCGCCTGTTCCACTATCGTACAAAAATTCCGGTCTCTCGACCGGGTGCCCGTATTCCCGGGATTGATTCGAAATTTTGACAGGGCCGCCGCCATATCGGGATACGCCGGTAAAAGCTTATGCCCGTTATAATGAAAATCGCCGATCACAGGCACATTCACCCCCCTTTTCAAAAGCTTCTCCCTGATATGAGGAACCGCCTTCGCTGCGGAGTCATTATTTACGGTGATGCGAACCAGTTCGGACCCCGCCCTGTACAGGTGTTCGATCTGGTCTGCCGTGGAACCGATATCAGCGGTGTCTGTGTTCGTCATCGACTGTACGACCACAGGTGAATGTCCACCGACGGCGACATCACCAACCATCACTTTTATCGATTTTCTACGCTCAACAGGTTTCATCGGCCCGGTTTAATTTCGCTTGCTTAATTCAAACAGTTTTTTCTTCTCTTCAGCTGTGAGTGCATCATATCCTTCCTTGGAAATTTTTTCAAGAATATCATCCAGCTCATTTGATTCCTTTTCATCCATTATTTCAACGTCACTGACAGAATACATATTTTTATTCCGGGGCCGTTTTTCGGACGGCGGGCGGTACCAGAGACGTTCTATACTGCGAACCAGAGAACTGAGGTCCGTACCGGTATAATGCATCCTGATCAGCAGATAACCTATTCCGGCCCCGCCCAGATGGACAATCCGCGCTACATTATCTGCCGCCCCGAGAAAAATCAGGTCAAACGCAATGAGCCCGGCTACCAGAAAACGAGCCTCGATGGGTGGTAACAACAGCAGCATGATAGGCGTTCTCGGGAACATGACAGCGAACGCGACCATAATACCGAATACAGCCCCTGAAGCTCCTATTACATAGTTGGATCCGAAAAGCATGGCAAGGCCCACATTCAGAATTGCCCCACCGATACCCGAGCCGAAATAGAGAACCATAAAGGTGCGCGGACCAAGGTTCACTTCAACAGGACGCCCCATCCACCACAGCCACAGCATGTTAAATAACAGGTGAAAGCCACTGCCATGCAGGAACATGTAAGTAACAAACCGCCAGGGCTGTGTCAGCGCCACACTCCATTGAGGATCGAAAGCAAGAAGGTTGACCAGAACCTGGTTGAAGCCGCCGCCGCCAAGCGCCTGAAGGATAAAGACAGCGACATTGATACTGATGATTACCCGAATTGCTACAGGTATCCTCATGTAGCCGCGTTTAAAAGCACTTCCAAATGAATCTTGATACATAGTCAGCTGTCCTCAGTCGCTGTTAATACCGCTCTCCTTTCAGCCCCCAGTACCTGATCAGTACATATCCTACAACCATTCCACCCAAATGGGCAAAATGAGCTATACCCGTCCTGGTTCCCGTAACA
>JBBDRV010000036.1:0-1830 GCA_040905285.1 Balneolaceae bacterium
AAGTCTTCTGTTCTTCAGTAACAGAATCGGGTTCCTTCCTTCAATAATAAGCCACTTTTGTTCCCCGGAGCAATGGGGAATCACTCCATCCCAGATTAAACCAAGCCGGGTCCGTGCATGGATCAGGTCAAGTTCCCCCAGCAGTTCCCTGTTCCTTGTCAGCAAAGGCCGGAATTTTCTTACGAGCGTCGTCAGCACTTCAAGAATGCGTTCGGTTTCACGCCGTTCTTCAGCCTCAAGATGCCGAATGTCGTTATTGACCTGAAGGGCTTCCACGGGTTCCAGATAAACGGTCTGACCGGAGGCAGAGACATCATGAACAAAGCCGTCCACCTTGCGTTTGTACTCTGCCTGTATGGGAATGACCATCCGGCCATTCCGGATGGTCGGCCCTTCATCGGAGGCCTTTCCCTCGCTGCTCGCTTTTTTATACATTTTCCCGATAACCGAACGAAGCGCATGACGCCTGCCGGTCAGGCGATTCCGGATCGCTTTCAATTCGGGACTGGCATTATCTGTCAGGCTTCCCTGATCTGAAACAGTCCGGCTGATCTCATTTTCCAGTTCTGTGGCCGTTTGAAGTTCACTTGCAATTGTCCAGAGCGCAGGGCTTGTCTCGTTGTGCTTTTCAAAGAATGATCGCAGGATCCTGGCCAGCCCGGCATGTGCCCGAATAGAAGGAAAGGATTCCAGGCCGAGGACAGTGCCTTCTGCTTTCGCCCTGTTCAGCCATTCACTGATCTCATCTATTTTGGAAAACGGCACGGAATGGTCCTGCCGGAAAAGAAAGAGCATTTCTGATGTCTGTTCTGTTAGTTCACCAACCCGTTCCCTGTCTGAAGCAGGCCGGACCCGGCTGAGCAAATCCATGCCGCCGGGTGTATGGATATAGTTTCCGACGGCTTCGAGTATGGCATTGAAACCTGTTTTCTCCGGAATGGATTGCGGTATGAATTGAAGATGGTTATAAGACATACCCTGAAGTTCGCAATTCACAGGATCATTGTCAGTCTGATATTTCTGATTTATCCGGTTCGTTTCCGGATTCCGGCACTTCCTGACCGGCCACTTCGTTTTTAGCCGGATTAAAAGATATATTCAGTCCTGGCAGTCTGTCGGACTTACTCTACAGAGTTGCGCATGCGATCTTTTTACACATTGGAATCCAGCTTTCTCGTTCCGTAACACCGCTACGAACCTCAAAAGTCGTGTTCCACTGTCCAAATTCCACTGTGCCAAAATCTATTCTGCTCGCTTTCTGTTCCTAAGTCCGACAGACTGCCCGCAGGTTCCGGGAGCGGTAGGGAACGCGGATGGGTTAAAGCGGATAGTTAAAGCGGATGGTTAAAGTGAAAGGTGAATGCAGACGGCAAGGTAACGGAAGTTTCATGGAAGACGCGCTGATCAATGATTGAACCCGGGTGGATAATCGCATATTTAATTCTCGGTTCAGCTGTTGGATTTTTTGCCGGGCTGTTTGGGGTGGGAGGCGGTGCAATTATGGTACCGGCACTTACGACCCTGTTTTTATTGCAGGATTTTCCCCCTGAGCATATTGTCCATGCTGCACTGGCCACCTCACTGGCTGCCATCATTGTCACGTCCTTCTCCAGCCTGCGTGCACATCACCGTCACAAAGCTGTAATCTGGACCGTGGTTTTCAGTATTACCCCCGGTATACTTGTGGGAACATTCGGTGCGGCTTTTATCGCTGCTGTTATCTCCTCACGCGCGTTGGCTATCATATTTACCTGTTTTATGGCCTATGTGTCAGCACAAATGCTGCTGAACTTCAAACCGAGCCCCGCACGCAGACTTCCCGGGGCCGCC
>JBBDRV010000037.1:0-11108 GCA_040905285.1 Balneolaceae bacterium
ACAGCAGCGGATGCAATACATCCGGGATATGGGTTTTTAAGTGAAAATGCAGAATTTGCAAGAAAATGTATTGATGAGGGGTTGATATTTATAGGTCCCCCGCCGGAATCTATTGATTTGATGGGGGATAAAACGGCTGCCCGCAAACTGATGGCCCGGGCGAACGTACCCTTCCCGCCGGGAACACAGAACCACCTGGAAACCATTGAAGAGGCCGGAAAAGCTGCGGAACAAATCGGCTTTCCTGTTTTGGTCAAAGCTGCAGCCGGTGGAGGGGGGAAGGGAATGAGAATTATAGAAGACCGTGAAAATTTTACGTCCGGAATAAAGGCTGCCAGGTCTGAAGCCAGGAATGCTTTTGGCGATGATAGAATTTATATAGAAAAATATTTTAACTCTCCTAAACATATAGAGATACAGATTATTTCTGATGCTCATGGCAATGTTTGTCATCTTTTTGAACGGGAATGTTCCATTCAGCGAAGACATCAGAAGGTTATCGAAGAGGCCCCGAGCACAGTTCTTGACCAGGAGATGAGAAGCCGTATGGCCGAGTCAGCTATTAAAGCGGCAGAAGCCTGTAATTATATTGGTGCCGGTACTGTCGAATTTCTTGTTGACCGGGAAATGAACTATTATTTTATCGAAATGAACACACGTTTGCAGGTAGAACACCCTGTGACAGAATTGATTACAGGTTACGACCTGGTGGAACTGCAGATACGTGTGGCACGTGGGGAAGAACTCCCGTTTCAACAGGATGATATCAAAATCAGCGGCCATGCCATCGAGTGCCGGATTTATGCAGAAGATCCTGAGGAAAATTTCCTGCCTGCTGTCGGAAGGCTTGCCAGGCACAGGCCGCCGGCAGGACCGTGGATTCGCGTAGATGCGGGTGTTGAAGAAGGACAGGAAATATCTATTCACTATGATCCCATGATTTCCAAATTGTGTGTGCATGCCCCTGACAGGGCGATGGCGGTCAGCAGAATGTTGCGGGCACTTGCCGAATATGAAATTGCAGGATGCCGGACCACGATTCCCTTTTGCAGCTACGTGATGCGACATCCTGATTTTGCAGACGGAAACTACAACACGGCGTTTGTCCGGGATAAATATCAACCCGACAAGCTGTACAGTGAAGCAGGCGATGAACCGGACATTGTTGCGATTGCGGCTGCTTTTGTAAGCGAAAATGATCCGGAGGAAAAGTCGGTCAGGGACAACAGCGCCAAGCCATCCGGGACTGAACCGGATAACTGGTGGAATAACCGCCGCTGATTAATTTAAACCTGCTGTTTTGGGAATAAAGGACAACAAGAAATTATTTGACCAGTTAAAGCAGCTGCTCACCGAACAGCGTAATCCGGAGACTCTGGACATTGACCTTGCCGGTGCCGGGGAGATCGTGTCCATGATCAACCGGGAAGATGCCCTGGTTGCCGGATGTGTGAAGCAAAGACTGCCCCGTATAGCAGAAGCCGTGGAACTGGTAAAAGAGGCTATAGAGGAAGGGGGAAGACTGCTGTATTTCGGTGCCGGAACGAGTGGCCGTCTGGGAATACTTGACGCCGCGGAATGTCCGCCTACGTTTGGAATAAAACCCGGGGTGGTGCAGGGCTTTATAGCCGGCGGGAAGGAGGCGGTTTTCCAATCCCGGGAAGGGGCGGAGGATGAAGAGTCAGCCGGAGCTGCCGATGCGGCAGGCGCCGCTGTAAATCCGCCGGACGTCATTTGCGGGCTGGCCGCCAGCGGCAGGACACCCTATGTTCACGGCGCCATCAGAGAGGCCCGTAAGAGAGGATGCAAAACGATATTTGTAACCACGGTACCAGAGGACCAGGTCTCTCTCGACGTGGATATTATGATTGACGTTGTGGTGGGGCCTGAAGTAATTATGGGAAGTACCAGAATGAAGAGTGCCACTGCACAAAAAATGATTCTGAATATGATTACCACCGGAGCCATGGTGCGGATGGGCAAGGTCTATGAAAATGTGATGGTTGACCTGATGCTGACCAATAATAAGTTGAAGGAGCGTGCAAAACGGATTATTATGTTTCTGGCGGATAAAAATTACAGTGAAGCGACAGATCTGCTTATTCAGGCAGACGGACATGTCAAAACCGCGTTAATGATTGCGTTGACGGGATTGGACAAATCAAGCTGCGAGTCACTTCTTGAGAAAAACAGCGGTTTTATACGGCGGGCACTTAAAGACAACAGCTGAAAGAGTACAGTCGGTGAGAGACTTTCTGCAGTGCACGAAAGGCAATGATCCCCATGCGATAACGTTTATTTCCTGACGCAAAGCCGCTTTCGGGATCTCTTCTGTATGAATTGTGGTTATCAGGCCGCAAACGGCAACGGGGGGTTATAAATCATCAAACTGGATTTAACGTGTTTAGATCTGACACAAAAGAAACTGAAGAAATTTTTTACAGACAGAGGGTGATGGCCGGTATCGTATCGGTTTTGATCCTGCTTCTGCTGATTGTGAAGTTTTGGCCTGTCAGGGAAAAAAACATACAGGAGCAGGAACCCGTTGTCTTTGACGAGCAGGTTTTGATTGATGATATCGAGATTACCCGCCGGAACAGTTCACCACCACCTCCTCCCAGACCTGATATTCCGCAACCGGTGCCGGATGACGAGATTATAGAAGATTACATTGAATTCGAGGAATTTCTGGATTTGGCGGATCTCCCTGAATTGCCGCCTGAAAGCGGGTCCGGCAGATTCGGTGACGATGACACCATAATTTCGGAACCACAGCTTCCTCCATCGGTCGTGCGGATTGTTGAACCCAGTGTGCCGGATCTGCCTGATGAGCTGCGGGGCAGGATCGAGATGCTGGTTAATTTTCTGGTAAACCAGGAAGGGGCTGTCGAAGAGGCAAGTATCGTGCAGATACGAAAATACTGTGATGAAAGCAGGGACGACTATGAAGTGCTGCCGTATATCGAGTACGGATTGATGGGAGCAACTCTGGAGGCCGCTCTAAGCTGGCGGTTCAGGGCAGCCAGGCATGAGGGGGCGGGTGTGCGTACATATACAACGGCTACTTTTAACTACTGAGACAATGACCGTCAGGGAACAGATTGTATTCATTTAAAAAGCCGTAACACCTGTTTTTTTGATAAGAATTGTTACAGACTTGTCAGTAGAATGGTTTTTAAGATCCGATTTCCATTGAATTAAGGATCAATATACTCTATATTTGCGCTCGATTTGGAGAGGTGCCAGAGTGGTCGAACGGGCTCGCCTGGAAAGCGAGTGTGCCCTCACGGGTACCGAGGGTTCGAATCCCTCCCTCTCCGCACTAAACGGCGGTACCAGGTTTGATTAGTACCTGATTTACCGTGAAATTACCCCAATATTGGGACATTTCACTTACACTGCAGTGACATCTACAGGGCGATTCTGTTTTGACCGGTTCACTACAGTGACACCAGCAGGAGGGTGATCCCAGATGGTCCCGACACCGTCTATCATGAAATTGTCCTTCCATGAAATTTGCCATGGATGAAATTTGCCATGGATTTTAAGAAACCAGTCGCTCAATAGTGAACAGTGGGGGCACCTCGTCTCCATGCGTGATCAGTCTCACCAGCAGTTTTCCCAGGTACGGTGCCAGAAGAAGACCCTTGGATCCGAGGGCACCGATGGCATAGACATTGTCGGCATCGGGATGTTTGCCGATAAACGGTTTCTTATCCGGTGTTGTAACCCGAATCCCCGACCATCCCCGGCTTTTGACAACACGGTTCCGCAGTCCCGGCAGGGTTCGTTCCATCCTGTCGAGCAGATAATTCGCCCCCTTTTTATCCGGTCTGTCATGACTGAAATGATGTTCATAGGTACTCCCCAGAACGATTCTATCCGTCGCCTGTTCCGTTTGGGCGATATAGCCGAGACTTGAAACGGAGCAGTTGAACGGCAGCTTTTGCTTGATCTCTACAGAAAGTGTCTGGCCTTTAACCTGGTTTAGCGGTAACATTTTCCAGATGGAATCACCGGTCATTGACCTGCCGGTTGCATAGACAATATTTTCTGCCTGGATCCCCGCTGTTCCGTTCGTGGTGGGAAAGGATCCGTTTTCCGGAAGATTTCCTTCAGATCCAAGGTAGAAATGTACCCCTTCAAGTTTCAGATAACGGTGGAAAGACTTCATAAAAAGCCCAAAGGCAACGGTTCCTCCGGCCGGTATCCAAAGCCCGCCCTGACTGCAGTTCAGCCCCGGAAACCGGCTGGTTAAACGATCTTCATCAAGCCACTCAATCCAGTTTTCAGGCCAGCTGCTGCCCGAATAGGTCTCAACCATATCTTCTGCCAGTTTAGCGTCGAGTGCCGGGCGCAATATTCCGTTCATGGAATAGAAGTGAATGCCCGTATGCCGGTGAACAGTCTCAAGCAGTGTACGCGTATAGGCAAGACACTCTTCTGCATTCCAGCATTTTTTAGCTTTTCTGCCTGTTGCCGGATTCAGAAGTGCCTGGGGTGCACCGGACGCACCATTGCCGGGAAAATGTCTGTCCAGGACTGCTGTCTTCAATCCTGATCTGTTTGCAGCGTAGGCTACTGAAAGTCCGGCTATTCCGGCCCCGAGGACGAGAAGGTCAAAGCGGGCAGGTATTCTCTGCATATGGAATTGCCGTTATTGTTTTAATGAAAATCCATGATTCATCAGATCGGCTGATGAAAGAGTCCGCACACCTGCTTCTCTCATTTGTGTCCAGGCTTTATCAACGGAGCTCTCTATATCCAGCCCTTTAACAGCATCTTTTATAATCCGCACGTTGAGTTTTCCTTTTATGCCGTCCAGAACAGACCACTTGACACAAAAATCAGTTGCCAGTCCGCAAACATAAAGATCGGTCAATCCCCTGTCCGCAAGATAGCCGCCCAGGCCCGTTCTGGTCTGCTGATCATTTTCATAAAATGCAGAATAGGAGTCGATTTCTTTGCGAAATCCCTTCCTGATGATTACTTCTGTTTTTGTGGTGTTCAGGTCGGGATGGAATTCCGCACCCCGGCTGTCCTGGACACAGTGATCCGGCCATAATACCTGCTCGCCATAATCCATGAATACAGTCTGAAAGGGTTCTTTATCCGGGTGGGAAGAAGCGAACGAAAGGTGGTCCGGCGGATGCCAGTCCTGGGACTGGATAACGTGATCGACATGGGGTATCAGCCGGTTGATAACCGGAACCACCTTATCACCGTCAGGCACCTGCAAAGCTCCTCCGGGACAGAAATCATTCTGTAGATCTACAATTAATAAAGTTTTCATGATGATTTGATCCTTAAAGGAATATACAGATAATTTCAGACCGTATTTGACAGATTAATGTCGGCCATAAATCAGATTCCGAAGTGAATCCGGTGGGATTCTTAGTATATTCCATCGTTCTAAATCAAGCCACATTCTGCACGTGAATACCAGACTTTTGTACGCTTTCTTTTTGGTTGCGGTCATTGCGGCCCTTGTTTCCTGTGCCACTCCCGTTCCTCCCACAGGAGGGCCGCCTGACAGAACCCCGCCGGTCATAGAACACAGCAGGCCTGCTGATAGGACCATTAATTTTGAAGGAAGAGAAATAAGAATCAGATTTTCAAAATTTGTCGATCGGTCCTCTTTGCTGGATGCCATTGAAGTAGAACCGGATCTGGCAATAAATTTTGAAATAGGCTGGCGTAGAAAAACAGCTGTTATTCAGTTTGATGAAGAATTGCCTGAAAACACAACGGTTATCATCAGGATTGGAACCGAACTGCAGGATACACGGGGCAACAACATAGCTTCACCCTACATAATTGCTCTGTCTACCGGCGAAGAAATTGATGACGGAGGGGTAACGGCGAGAATTTTTCAGGCAGAAGACGGAACTGCCGATTCAGGCTACCGTATATTTCTGTACAGGGAGCCTTTCGATCTTTCAGCACGCGCCAATTATGTGGCACAGTCTGATACTGGCGGAGTCGTGGAGTTTTCATATTTGTCTGCAGACAGCTATAAAGCAATCTGGGTGGACGACACGAACAGAAACCGCACCTGGGACTGGAACGGGGAACTGGCACAACCCTTTAGCGATTCTACTTTTGCACTTGATCGGGGAGGGGAGTTTGACCTCGGAACCATTTATATCGACAGGCCGGATACGGTTCATCCTCTGCTTCAGGGTGTGGGTCTTTTAACAGAAGAGAGACTGCGTCTCCGCTTCAATGAAGATATATACTGGGACGACGATTCCGTGCTCAGCGTAATGGACTCTCTCGGAAATCCATATACCGAAGCTCTGCCGTTATATGTGGTGCCTGAAGATCCGCTGGTTGTTATTGCGCAGTCTACCGAGCCGCTGCCGGAAGGTGAGTATTTCTCCCTGGAGCTCAGTGGCTTTTATGATGGCGCAGACAATCCTTCCGGTGTCCGGGTTGACCCTTTCCCGGGTTCTGCCCAGGCCGATACGGTTCGTCTCCGAATTGTCGGTGACAATACCGAGCCCGGCCTGTTTCCGGACGAACCACTCGTCATCGGTTATAACAAGATTATTGACGATGAGGATATCCTCGATTCGCTTAGAGTTGTGGAGGGGGATGAGATGATTGAAGAGTGGGCGGGGGCAGAAACGGACCGCCATCGCCTGAGGATACCGCCGGCTGATCAATGGGAAAGCGGGTTAAGTTATCAGTTTTTAGCCTGGAATCCGGATACCGGCCAGTTACGTCCTTTAGAACCGGTTATCTGGCAGAGGAACAGCCTTGGAAGCATCGAATTTGTTCTGGAAGATACCACCGGTAGTAATGCCCATTTCCTTACCCTGTACGATGATCAGGGAAAGGTACATATTGATACGACCTTTACTGATACCCTGGAAATCGACCAGTTACCCCCCTTGAGTTATACTGCTGTCGTATTTCGGGACCTCAACCGGTCGGGGACCTGGGAATCGGGTGCCATTTTCCCGTTTCAGGCACCCGAACCCTATTTTGTCCGCCGAAATATACCTGTCAGAGAGGGATTTACTTCTGAACTTGAAATCTCATTTGAATAATCAATCCAATCCATAATTCGTCAGATATGAATATCCATGTCCTGATGCAGCCTGTGCAAAACCTGCTCCATACTTTTTTAGACAATATTGAAACACTGATCCTGGTAGCTGCAATTCTGCTGATGACGGGTACGCTTGCATGGATCATCAAGCGGGGATTCAACCGTTTTATTGAGCGGTCATCCGGAGAGATGGCTGTGGACCCCACCAACTACAAATTTATGCAGCATGCGCTTGTCGGGCTGGTTTATGTAACGGGAATCAGTTTTGCCATTTATCTGATCCCTCCGTTGAGCCACATAGCCGGATCTCTCATAGCGGGAGCCGGAATTCTTGCTGTTGCGGTCGGTTTTGCATCCCAGCAGGCTTTGGGGAATATAATAAGCGGTCTTTTTATCGTGATATACAAACCCTACCGCATCAATGACAGGGTTACAATCAGAACGGACCTGCGGGGAGTGGTTGAGGATATCAACCTGCGCCATACCATAATCAGAAATTTTGAAAACCAGAGAATCATCATACCCAATTCACTTATCGGGAATGAAGTGTTGGTCAACTCCAATTATCTGGATGTCATGATCTGCCGGTTTATTGAAGTGGGGGTAAGCTACACATCTGACGTAGACAGGGCAAAGGAGATCATGGCTGAAGAAATACTGAATCATCCCGAAAATATTGACACCCGAAAACCCAAAGACATCGAGGAGGGAGTCCCTCCTGTAACTGTCCGGCTTATCACATTGAGCGATTCGTCAGTTATTCTCAGAGGCTGGGCCTGGGCGGCTGATGCGCACAAAGCGTTTGTTATGGGATGCGATCTTCTGGAAAGTATAAAAAAACGGTTTGATACAGAAGGCATTGTCATTCCTTTTCCCCAGCGAACCATCAGCTATCTCAACGGGGGAGACAGTGCACAGGGGGCGGGACAGGGAACGGCCGGAGACAGGAAAGAGGCGGAACTGTAAACAGTTCAACTGGGGCCATCCGGCCTTCAAAATCCGGCCGGTTCTGTTGAATAGACTGTGTCTGCTGCTGTGGAATTCTTTAGAGACAGGGATGGCAGCAGATAGCAGCAGAAATCAACCTGCTGCAGGGCTGCTGTAAAAAACTCAGGAACTGTTCAGCTGCGTGCAGCAATAGCTCCTTTCATTCGCTGGGCTTCCGACTGCTGCCCGCTGTTCGGATAGTCACTCAGAATGGTATCCAGCTGTTCCAGAGCTTTATCCTGTTCATCTGCCGATTCAAATGCAATGGCTGCCTCCAGCAGATTGTATGGCGTTGTGGAGTCATTTTCAACCCACTCAGCCGCCTGAATAAATTTTTGGCCTGCAGCTTCGAGCTGCCCCAGTTCACTAAGGATTACAGCGTGCAGGGACAGCGGAGCGACACCAATGATGCCGTCCGGAATATTGAACTGTTCTATATAGTCAAGGGCATCCTCGTACTGTTCCAGCTCATAATAAATGACAGCTGAATAATAATTGGACAGATTGCCTGAACTTGTCCGGCCGTAATTATCGGCTATCTGGGTAAATCCAAGTGTAAACTCTTCTTCACTGCCATACAGGGCATTTTCAAGCTCACCTTCCCTGTAATATTCCTCGGCCGTTCCCAAAAGCACCTGCGCTTCACTTTCCTGCTGGGAGCTATAGATGAAATAGCCGATAACAAGACCGATCGTCAATACCAGGCCTATCCCAATGCCCCATACAACAGCTTTGTTGTTACGATAATAATGTAAAAAGCGAGTGGAGTACTCGATGAGTACATCCTGCTCCATATTCTCATTTTTAAGCTTACTCATAGATTAGGTCGAATAAATCCGGTTGATTTTCAAGTCGCAAAAGTTATGATTGTTTTGGGTCTAAACCAAAGTCTATCGAGTTTCTTTGAACGGATGAAGGATCCCTTGCCTGAGTTCATATACGGTATCACAACGGGAAGCAATCTCTTTTTCGTGTGTGATCAGAACCATGGCGACCTGTTCCGTCTCCCGGAGTTCTGCCAGTTGTCCAAGAATTGATTCTGTATTTTTTTCATCCAGGTTTCCTGTGGGTTCATCGGCGAGAATGATCGAGGGGCTGTTCATCATAGCCCTGGCAATGGCGACCCGCTGCTGTTCCCCTCCGGACAGCTGGGAAGGCCGGTGCTCGGTTCTCTCTGCCATACCCATTCTCTCAAGCAATAAGGCTGCGCGGTATTCAGCCTCTTTCATGGGTGTGCCTGCTATAAGTGCCGGCATGTACACATTCTCAAGAGCTGTAAATTCCGGCAGCAGGTGGTGAAACTGAAAGATGAATCCAACCTGGCGATTACGCTCTTCTGCAAGTTTGTCCATTGTCCAGTCATTGATGGAAGAGCGATTCCACTGGACATTACCCGAAGCGGGCTGGTCCAGGCCACCGAGAATATGCAGCAGGGTACTTTTGCCGCTTCCGCTCGACCCGATGATTGCAGTAATTTCCGACCGGCTGACAGCCAGACTGACATCGTTCAATACCTCCAGTGTACCTTTTCCTGATTTGGAAGGGAAGGTTTTGCTGATGTTAAAGGCTTCCAGTACGATATTATGGCTCATTTTGAATTGAGGCTGGTGTCAAACATTGATATTAACACGGCTGTAAAGGAACTGCATTTTTTTATTCGGCTGAACCGGTTTGAAAACCCGGATAGAGAACGGATTCGATATACATGCATTTGCCGCTTTCTGAATCAATTTCTGCAAATACAGCACACATCCGGTTATCACCTTTTCCAAGTTTATATCGTTGGGGTGTGCCCCGGGTAAACCGCAGGAGAGAGGTCCGTTTATCCATGCCGATCACCGAATTGAATGGACCGGTCATACCAGCATCGGTGATATAGCCGGTTCCACCGGGTAATATCCTGGCATCATTGGTAGGTATGTGTGTATGAGTACCTATAAAGAGGGAAACTTTACCGTCAAGTTCCCATGCAAGGGCCATTTTTTCAGCGGTTGCCTCAGCATGGAAATCTATCATGATCAGATGTGTTTCCTCCCGTATTCTTTCCAATGCCCATTCGGCAGCGGCAAAAGGGTCATCAATGGACTGCATAAAGGTGCGCCCCTGTAGATTCAGTATGCCTATCTTTAAATCACTGCCGGGGATTTTACGGATACAATACCCGTAGCCTGGGTTTCCCTTGGGATAATTCAGGGGCCGGAGCAGATGTTTATCTTCTTTCATGTAGGGAAAGATCTTCCATTTGTCAAAAGAATGGTTACCACCTGTGATGACATGGACACCGAGTTGGTAAAGCGACTTGACTATGCTCTCGTTCAGCCCCCTTCCTTCATGAGAATTTTCTGCATTGGCGACGACAAAAGAGGCCTCGTATTTATCGATAATTCCCGGAAGAACTGTATTAAGCAGAGTGAGGCCGTCAGAGCCGACGATATCCGAAACAAACAGTATTTTAAGAGGTTTTGGCATAATGCCCCGGCCGTTCCCACACGGTGTTGATTTACATTGGTTCAAAGGTACAAAAAACTTCTTACAGATATCCTTCGTCACATAGCCACCGGTAGCAATCCTGCACAGATTTTTTCATGGGAACGATACGGTATCCCAACTCATCAATCGCTTTTCGGCTTGAATACGAAAGGTTGGTTCTGGTCATCAGCTTTACAAGCTCAGGTGTGATATCCGGTTCATTTCCCCTCATGGCAGCGGTGACCAGCGAAATCCGGGCGATCAGCTTCAGGATGGGTGTGGGTACATTTCTCGGCAAACGCTCTATATGAGAAATGCGGGCGATTTCATGGACAAATTCTGAAAAGCGGCAATCTTCACCTGCAAGAATATAGCTTTCACCGTGACGGCCGTTTTCAACGGCAGAAAGATGTGCCCTGGCCACTTCCTGCACGTGGGTTACACTGACTACACCGTCTGGTATGCCCGGCAGGACCCCATCACGAAGCGCAAAGAAGAGCCTGCCCCAGTTATTCATGTCATAAGGTCCCGTAACAGTCGAGGGATTCAGGATCACTGTTTTCACTTCGTCCCCTGCAATCTTCAGGATTTCCTG
>JBBDRV010000038.1:0-11068 GCA_040905285.1 Balneolaceae bacterium
ACGGGGAGGCATCCGGGGACTGGAGCTATGACTCCGGCTCGGATACGCTGACCCTTCGGGTGCCTGAAGGACGGACGGATGTAGATTATTAGTTGGTTACAAAACGATTTGTAACATTGTCTTGCAAAATTAATGGCGGCTGTTTACAGGATTGTTGAGTGGTTGCAAAACGATTTGTAACATTGTCTTCCAAATCTGGAAGCTTGGTTGGTTGCAGGGTTGTTGATTGGGTTACAAAACGATTAGCAACTGTTAATTGGGTTGCAGAATGAACTGCAACATTGTCTTCCAAATCTGAAAGCTTGGTTGGTTGTAGATTGTTAATTGGGTTACAAAACGATTTGCAACATTGTCTTGTAAAATTGGAAGCTTAGTTGTTTGCAAAATGATTGGGAGGGTTGTTAATTGGGTTGCAGGCTGTTTAATGTTTGCAAAACGATTTGCAAAATTGGAAACCGTTGAGTGGTTACAAAACGATTTGTAACACTGTTTTGCAACATTGTCTTGCAAAACTGGACGCTGTTAAGTGGTTGCAGAACGATCTGCAAAAGCGTGCCTGCCGATAATGTGAATACAGACAGACATGAAAATAAAATCCTGTACCACTCTGCTTTTACTGTTTTTAGTGTCCACGGTATTGCTGCTTCAGGGTACGGCATCGGCTCAGTCAGGTGACCTGCAGGAAAAAGCCGAAAAGGCCATGCTGGAGGCCACACGCTACATGGTCGGGAAGGTTAGTACCCACGGAGGATATCTGAGACTCTATACAGAGGATTTAACCCGTCGCTGGGGAGAACTGGAAGCGTATGACACCCAGATCATGTTGACCTACGGGCGGACTCCATCCATGGGGCACCTCTTTCTGGATGCCTGGCATATTACCGGAAATGAGTATTATTATGAGGCTGCAGAAGGTGTGGCACGTGTCCTGATTTGGGGGCAGCATGAGACGGGCGGCTGGGATTATATCATTGATTTTGCAGGGGACCGTTCATTAAAGCAGTGGTTCGGCACTATCGGCAAAAACGCCTGGGGCTGGAACGAATACAACAACTATTACGGGACCCCCACCTTCAAGAACGGGACAACAACAGAAGCTGCCCGTTTTTTGCTTCGGATTTATCTGGAGAAGCTGGATCCCGCTATCCGACCGGCACTTGACAAGGCGGTACAGTTTGTTCTGGATAGCCAGTACCCGCTGGGGGGCTGGCCCCAGCGGCATCCCGAAAAGCGCCATCATTCCTATGAAGGAAAACAGGATTATACATACTACTACGTTTTTAATGACGATCTTGCCTGGGAAAACATTGAGTTTCTAATTCAGTGCTATAACACCCTCGGGGATGAGAGACTGCTCGATCCCATCAGGCGGGGAATGAACTTCTATCTCATTGCACAGCAGGGAAATCCGCAGGGAGGATGGGCAGAGCAGTATACGATGGATCTGGAACCGGCCCACGGCAGGCCTTATGAGCCGGCTTCCCTCATGCCCGGCACCACCTATCGTCATGTCCGGTTGCTGATGACGTTCTACCGGTATACCGGTGACCAGAAGTTTCTTTCGGGGATAAAGGATGCGATAGAATGGCTGGAGAGCTCCCGCCTGCCGGAAGAAATGAGTGACGGGGGAAGATTCACCCATCCGGTTTTTGTGGAGATCGGTACCGGACGACCTCTGTTTGCACACAGGGAAGGCACGGGCAGAGGGGACGGCCGGTACTGGGTTGATTACCGTGATGATAATCCGCTGCTGCACTACGGTTCCAAAATGAACCTGGATCTGGACCTGCTCCGTGAAGAATATGAAGAGTTGAAGACCTTCTCTCCGGAAAAGGTAACAGCCGGTTCGCCGCTGCGCCCGGGCCGGGATTCCGGAGAGCGCCTTCCGGAGGATTTCCGCGAAGTGAACAGCCGTTCTTCTAACAGGGCTTCGGATGAGCAGGAAGTAAGATCCATTATTGAGTCACTGGATGAAGAGAGCCGCTGGCTGACCACGGGGGAGTGGATCAGCCGTCCCTATTCGGTTTCGGAAGATGGTTCCGAGACAAATACAGCTCTTATGAGTACAGAAGGGGGGTCAGCCATCCGGGACAGTTCCGGACGGCAGTACATTTCGACAACGGTTTATATGAGGAACATGCGGCATCTGCTCAACTATCTTGCTATCAATAAACATTCGGAGTGACTATGAATCAGAATAGAAAAGAGTTCCTGAAATATATGGGCATGACCGGAATCGGCCTTGCGGGAGCAGGCATGATTCCGGGATGCATATCGGAACCCGACAGCGGGAGAGGCGGTCGCAGCCCGGTCGTGAATGGGCCGGAAACCAGTGATGAAAGCCTGAGTATTATCGGTGAGTACGGGCCATGGGGCAACTCCCTTCTGGAGAAAGAGCTGCCGGAATTTTCACTGCGCAGACAGGAGTGGGAAGGAGTGAATGAATGGAGGGAGGCGGCCAGAAACAGATTGACGGAACGACTTGCCATTCCCGACATAGGCGGAGCGCCTGAAGTGCGTATCGATAACGCCTATACCTACGACGGGCTGGATATTGAAGAAATAAGCTGGCAGCTTCCGTATGGACAGAGGACAGAAGCGGTTGTATTGAAGCCGTCAGGCACGACCGGTCGCCTACCGGCTATTCTTGCTTTTTACGAACACGGCCTGCAGAAATTTTTCGGCGTAAACAAGATCACCAGGACGTCGGATGAACAACACCCGGTGATCCGCGCGCACCAGGAGGAATATTACGACGGCCGTGCCTGGGCCAATGAGATAGCCAAACGCGGCTATGTGGTAATGGTATCGGATGTATTTCCTTTTGGTGAGCGAAGAGTAAGGCTTCGGAATGTTCCGGGTCCAATACGGGGTGAGCTGGAGTATCAGGATGCAGACAATCCTTCCGATGAAGAGATTGCCGCCTACAATGAGTGGGCAAGGGGCCATGAACATATTATGGCCAAATCCCTTTTCAGCGCCGGCACCACCTGGCCCGGTGTTTTTTTTGGAGAGGACAGGATAGCCCTGGACGTGCTGTATGCGAGAGAGGACATTGACCGGGACAATATCGGGTGCGGCGGGCTCTCCGGCGGCGGAATCCGGACAGTTGTGATGGGCGGCCTGGATCCGAGGATCAAGTGCGCGGTCTGCATGTGTTTTATGACCACCTGGAAGGACATGGTGATGTACAAATCCTTCACCCACACCTGGATGGCCTTTGTGCCACTTTTGCCGAATGAGCTGGAGTTTACGGAAATCCTTGGCCTCCGGGCTCCCTTACCCACATTGGTGCTGAACGCTGAAGATGACCCGTTATTTACCCTGTCTGAAATGGAGCGTGCAGACGAGATCATGAAAGATGTTTATCGTCTTGCAGGTGCGGAGGATCAATACAGATGTTCATTTCATCCGGGACCCCACAAGTTCGGGGAAGGAATGCAGGCTGAGGCATTCGACTGGTTTGACCGCTGGCTGAACAGTTAAAAAAGTTAAGGCGCCGTCATTAGGGATTGAAACGTCTTATCCATTGACATAAAAGCATAACTCAAAATCGCCGCAGGGAACCGGCTCCGGGGAAACGGCGAAAGGTTCTGCAACCTCTTTCAAGCAAATCCAGATCAGATGTCTTTGCAAAATTTGTATTCAGCGGTACTAAGTGATGCCCTTGACAGCATGGGGTACAGAAATCAGGCTCTTGCAACTCCCTTTAACGATTATTCCGGAACAGCCGGAATATCAGGCCGATGCAGGACTACCCTGTGGGCGGATGTGTATGATGAAGATGAAAATCCCTATGAACTGGAACTGGAGGCTGTTGATTCCTGCAAACCGGGAGACATACTCATTTGTGCCGCCGGCGGGTCTGCCCGCTCCGGAATATGGGGAGAACTGTTGACGACAGCTGCGTTAAACAGCGGATGCCGGGGAGTCGTTGTCCATGGCTGTGTACGGGATATCCAAAAGATGAAAGCCATGAAATTTCCTGTATTTGCAACAGGAAAAAGTCCCTATGACAGCCTGAATCGTCAGCGTGTTGTCGACATAGACGTCAGAATTGAAATAGACAACGTAGCGGTAAGACCCGGTGACCTGATTTTTGGAGATCTGGATGGAATTGTAGTTGTTCCCCGGGAGATAGAGGAAGAAGTGATACAAAAGGCCCGGAATAAGATGGACGCGGAGAATACGACCAGGGAGGCTATCAGGGCGGGAATGAAAGCGTCCGAAGCCTATCAAAAGTATGGTGTATTATAGTATCCCGTGTCAGTAAGCTCAACCCCCTTCAAGGGTGTTGTTCAGGAATCGGCTCAGATCGACAACTCCCATATACCCCCTCCGGGAATTGACGACATTTCCTTCAGGATCCATAACGACAGTGAAAGGGAAAGCTGACACTCCCATTCTGGCGGCAAACTCCTGTTCAGTCATGGTTTCATTATTGAAAACCATGTCCGCACCGGAATTGCCATTTACCTTCACGGGATAAAAATTGTTGTCAAGCAGGGTGCGAATCGATTCGGAAGGATAGACTTCCCTTTCCATCTGCCTGCAAAAACGGCACCCTACTTCATAGATATCTATCAGGATCAATTTATCTGAGGGTTCCGCCCGGGCCTGGCCCAGGGCGGTATTCAGGTCCATCCATTCAGGTGCGTTTTCGATTTCCCGGGGAGTGATCTGATCCAGTGAAAAATAAAGAAATACAGCTGCAAAGGCTGTAACGACAGATACAATAACCAGTTTTCTACGCATTGCGGGAACTCAATTCTTTTAAAAGTACATACCGGATGAACAACCGTTCAGGTCAGGCGGACCCTCCACCGGTTCCGGCTGAAGAATACTGAAATATATGAGTAAATAATGTCTGATACACACTTTTAACGCTGTTTGTCATACACTATTCTCCCCAGAACCTGCGCCAGATTTCGCGCCGGTTGTCTATACTTGAATCCAGAATCGGAATCGATCTGTCAAAGCTGACAACACGGGTGCTGTCTCCATTAAAGATAAACCTGTTACTCCAGATATAGTCTGCATCATCGCGAAGCCAGTAATCGCTCCTTCCAAATCTGAGATCATGCAGATAAAGGCCGTTACTGCTCTTTTCCATTTTATAATATCCCATCGAGAACCACAAGAGGACCTCCACGGGATGATCCTCTTTATAGGGTTCAACCAGGTCTGATTTTTTATCTATCCCCTGAAATTCGAGCTCATAACTATCATCAAAAAGCGAAAACGTGCTGGCATAAAGAGAGTCATTCCTTTCTATATAGCCCATCCACATAAGTGTTGTGAAAGGACCGGGAATTGTTTTGAGTTGTTCGTAACTTCCGTACTGATGGTTGAAAGACGAGTCAAAAACCTGGTTCACGTGCACTTTGATCCCCAGACCCCATATGAGATAAAGCCCCCCGGCCAGCAGACTCAGCCGGCTGGCCCAAAGCCTTAGTCTGGACGAGCGGGGTTGCAAAAGGGCAATCACAGCCCCGCTGATAAAAAGGGCGGTAAAGAACGGATCAATTATGAAAATGGAATCAGTCGTGACAAGACGGTTGCTGAACGGTTTCAGTACCTGTGTGCCATAGCTGGTCGGTATATCGATCACTATATGACTCATCAGGGACCAGTACGACAACCAGGTCCAGGGTTTCCATCCGAGGTTCTCTTTTTTTTCTATACGGTTGATCAGCCAGCCTAAAAAAGGAGGGGCCAGAAACAGGAAAAAGAAGGAATGGGTTATACCGCGATGAAAACGTAATTCCTGGGCCGAATCCAGAAACGGATATATCAGTACGTCCAGGTCGGGAAGAGTGGAAATGGCAGCTCCCCACAAAGCAGCTTTGTAGCCGAGCTGTCTTCCCAGTTTAGCTTCACCTATGACTGTTCCTAACGCAATGTGAGTAATGGAATCCATGAATAAGGAGGAATTGTTCCCGGGCGGAATAATTTTCGGGTGTTAATAAAGTTCTTTTTTTCAATATTTACCCGATAATTTAAAAGCTTTAACAACTTCGGGCGAATTAATTCACGAAAATGATACGTTACTTGCTGTGAATTGCGTCGGCTGAATTCCCGCCCGAAATTGATAAAACCTTTGACAAAGAATGATAGATAGAAAACAGTTACTTGCTTTGATTACAGTAGTATTGTTGTTCCAGGGATGCAGCTCTGAAGAACCTGAAGCCGACAGCGAGTGGAGGGATGTAACCCCTTCTGTTGAAGCCGTTCAGGCACAATTCGGCTCATTGCCCCTTGAAGAAAGGTTAAGCGGCACTGTGCGGGCGGGGAATCAGATTGAGATTTATCCCAGAATCAATTCCTCTATAGAAGAGGTGTATGTTCAGAATGGCGACCCTGTGGAAGAAGGGGAACCGCTTGTCCGCCTGGAAAATCGGGAATACAGGGACAGGCTGGAGCAGGCTGAAGCTGAACTCCGGATCAGCGAAGCAAGGGCACGTCAGGCAGAAGCCCGTTTAAATGAAGCCCGGAACCATCTGCGGCGTCAGCAAATAATGAACGAGCGGGATCTGGGCAGTGATCTTGAGCTGGAATCAGCAGAAGCACAGGTTCAATCCAGCGAAGCTGATCATGAGCTTGCCATGGCCCAAATCGATCAGGCACGAGCAGCCATCAGTGAACAGGAGGAGGAATTGAGCCGTACCGTTGTCCGCTCCCCTCTGACAGGTTTGGTGGGTGGAAGAAATGCGGAAGTGGGAATGCGGGTGGATAACAGTACACGGTTGTTTACGGTAGGGGATATTACGAAGTCGAAAATTCTTATAAGCCTGACTGAAAGTATGGTGCGGGACGTGAACGTCGGCCAGACAGCAAGAGTATTTTCTGAAACACTGGGCGATACACTCCTGTACGGGGAAATATCAAGAATATCACCTTTTCTCGGCCAGGGCAGTTTTAGTACCCGGGCCGAAATAGAGATGCCCAATCAGGAAGGATTGCTGCTTCCGGGAATGTTTGTCACCGTTGACGTCCTTTATGGGGAAAGTGAGCAGGCTACGATTGTACCGATCAGTGCGATATACCAGCATCCCCGAACAGGGGAGGAGGGTATCTATATAGCTCCCGGGTTTGGGACGGAAACAGAGCCGGTTACCGAAGTGGATTCTGACAACCCCCCCGCGCTGAGTGAGCCCACTGAACTCGAGTTCCGGCGTATTCAGATAGTGGCCAAGGGCCGGGAGGCGGCCGGTGTCGTTGGTGTGGAGAGCGGCGACTGGATTGTTACAGTGGGTCAGAGTCTGATGATAGGCAGTGAAGATAATGTCGCCAGGATCCGCCCGGCTTCCTGGGAGCGTATCATCAGCATGCAGCGCAGTCAGCCGCAGGACCTGCTGAGAGAGATAATGCGACGGGATTACGCAGAGGCAGTGGGGCAGTGAGATATACGTTGGACTGAATTGTACGTTGGGCTGAAGGTTGCTGAAAAATTATAAATAAATAAAATATGGGATTAACAGAAATTTCCGTTAAAAGGCCGATAGCTACCTCGATGGTCTATCTGATCGTTATTCTCCTTGGAGTCGTCGGATTTCGCTTTCTGCCTGTTGACCTTCTTCCGCCGATTGAATTCCCGAGGCTGACCATTCAGGTGAGTTATCCTCATGTCGGGCCGGAAGAGATTGAGACTATAGTTACCGACCGGATTGAAAATGCTGTAGCCGGAGTTGCCAATATTGAGGAAGTAAGATCCAGTTCTGAGGAAGGGCGCAGCAGAGTAAGCCTGAGCTTTACGCAGGGAGTTAATCTTGACGAAGCAGCCAACGATGTGCGGGGTGCCCTGGACAGGGTAAGAGACGATTTGCCGGAGGAAGCGGATCCGCCCCGGATCAGGAAATTTGATCCCAATGATTCTCCGATTGTCATCCTTGGCGCGCAGTCGGAAAGGCCGATGGATGAGCTTACCAAAATCCTGGAGATGGATATTGCCAAACAGCTGGAACAGATACCGGGTGTAGGGGCTATTGATGTCTGGGGGGGAGTATACAGGGAGATCAGGGTGAACCTGAAAAGAGACCGGCTGATTGGCAGCGGCCTTTCGGCGGCACAGGTTCAGAATGCCATTGCAGCCGAGAACCAGACACTGCCCGGAGGAAATGTCAAAGACGGGATTAATGAACTTTATGTCAGGACCCTGGGGGAATACGGATCCGTCGAGCAGATTTCAAACACCATCATTACCCGTATAGACGGAAATCCGGTCAGGGTGCGGGATGTTGCTGATGTGGAGGATACGTATCAGGATCTCAGTCGCCTGGTTCATATAGATGGTAATCCCATGGTTCGAATGGGAATACGGAAGCAGACGGGAGCGAATACAGTTGCCGTTTCGAGCGGAATACAGAGGGAAATTGAACGGATCAACGAGGAGCGTTCCGATGTTTATCTGGTGATGGTTACCGATCAGAGTGATTTCATTCAGAATTCCATCGACAATGTACAGGAATCAGCGATCTGGGGTGGTCTGCTGGCGATATTCATCCTGTATCTTTTCCTGCGTAACGGATCGACTACGTTTATAATCGCGCTTTCCATACCCATTTCAATTATTGCCACCTTTGGTCTGCTCTATTTTAACAATCTGACGCTGAACCAGATGAGTTTTGGCGGACTTGCCCTGGGGGTCGGGCTGATTGTCGACAACGCTATTGTGGTACTTGAGAATATTGTCCGGCTCAGGGGCAATGGTAAAGACCGGATCGAAAGTTCCCTTGTAGGTACAAAAGAGGTGGGTGGGGCTATTATTGCCTCCACGCTCACCACATCGGTTATATTTTTGCCGGTGGTTTTCATGCAAACGATCACCGGGACTCTGTTTCAGGAGCTGGCCCTGGTCGTGGTGTTTGCCCTTGGCTGTTCCCTCCTGGTAGCACTGACGCTTGTTCCCATGCTGGCAAGCCGGTTTTTGACTGTCAAGCCGGAATCCGAAATGACCTCGGGAGACAAGGGGCGATTCCAGAAAATGTTTGAAAGAACCGAAAACCGCTATGCCGGTTTTCTGAGAAAAGCGATTAAAAGGAAATACGTGGTTTTCAGTGTAACGGCAGTTCTGCTCGGCGGGTCCGTCTTTGCCTGGAACCTGATTCCCATGGAGCTGGCTCCCGAGACAGAAGCGGATGAAATCGAGATTGATTTCTATCTGTCGGAGGGCCTGAATATTTCTATTGCCAACCAGTATCTGAAAGAACTTGAAAACAGGGTGAGGGAAATCGCCCCGATGGATCAGGTGAAGCATCTGACGACCGATGTCCGGAATGGCCGGGTGGAGGTGGAATTGGCACTTGCCGACGTCGAGGAGAGATCTGTCAGTTCCTATGCACTTGCCGATCAGTTGCGGTCGAAGCTGGAAGGCGTTATTCCCGGCGGTTCGGTGAGAGTGCAGGCACAATCCGGTTTATGGATTCTCAGAAGGGTGTTTGGCGGCGGCGGAGACGATAATGAAGCTGTTCGCCTCGAATTGCGCGGATACGACCTGGACCAGGCTGACCTGATAGCGGATGAGATTAGAAATCGCATGGAGCGTATTCCTGAAGTGAGGGGGGTCCGTTCTGATCGACAGGAAGGGCGGCCCGAGCAAAATATTGTTTTTAACCGGGAAAAAATATCGGAACTGGGACTGACCGTACGGGAAGTAGCCCGGGCCATCCAGACCAATGTCGGAGGCAGCGTAGCGGGAATATATCGAGACGGCGGTGACGAGTATGACATTATGGTCAGACTCAGACAGGAGGACCGGATGAGTACCCTCGACCTGGATAATATTTCTGTGATGACGGCCAATGGGGAAGTCGTTCCTGTGTCAACCGTTATTGATCAGGAATCTTCGAGAGGTCCCACATCCATCAACCGTATAAATGGCCAGCGGATCACGTATATCAGTGCGAATCTGGAGAGCGGAGTTCCGCTGGGTCTGGCGATTGAAAAAATACAGAGGGAAATTGCCGGAGTGACATTGCCTGCCGGATTTTCGATTTCCTATGGAGGCGAGTACGAAGAGCAGCAGAAGGCCCAGCAGGATTTCATTATTTCGATATTGATGGCACTGGTACTTATCTATATGGTTATGGCCGCGCAATTTGAGAGGTTTATTGATCCGCTTATTGTGATGTTTGCGGTACCGGTTGCTATAGTGGGTGTGGTGCCGACCATGCTGCTGACCAATACCACACTCAATATGCAGAGTATCATGGGAATCATCATGCTGGTCGGTATCGTGGTGAACAATGCCATTGTGCTGGTCGACTATATTAATCTGATGCGCCGGGAACGGGGCATGAGTGTGTATGAAGGAGTGGTTGAAGCGGGCAGGCTGCGCCTTCGGCCCATTCTGATGACAACTCTGACGACGGTTCTCGGTCTTTTGCCTCTCTCGTTCGGGTGGGGTGCGGGAGGAGAAATTCAGGCGGCTCTTGCCCGCGTGGTGATAGGCGGGTTAACAGCCTCCACTCTTATCACCCTGATCCTGATTCCGGTTATCTACATCAATGTGGATAAAGTACTTGTCTGGTTCAGGGAGAAAGACTTCGCCCTGCTGTGGAGTGGCGAGCAACCCGTCGCCTCTGTAGAAACGAACAAAGACGGTTAGTGAGCAGTGAGAGTGGCCGACCGGGCATCACCAGATTTCCCGAAAATTTCCCGGCCCGTTCCGTACAGGCCCGTTCAAAAAAACGGGCCTTTTTTGTTTTGCCCCGGAGAACTTCCTGCAACATACGATGATTAGCCTGTTGAACCCAAATACCTTTTTTGAGGGCTGATTAATATGCAATTAATAACAGTTTGCGTTAGTTTAACCACTACTGTTCATTTGCAATGTACTTCTGCAATGTACTTCGCTCATCTGAGTTACAGAAAGCTAAACCGTCTTAAAAGAACCTGTTATCCAATGCCACGAAAAATCGGAGATTTAAAGTTGTTTTCAGTTGATGATCTTCATGAGATGCTCGGTATCAGCAAAATGACTATACGTGCCTACTTACGCGAAGGCAAATTAAAAGGAAGAAAACTGGGTGTAAAATGGTTTATAACTGAAGATTCTCTCAGGACGTAT
>JBBDRV010000039.1:0-10954 GCA_040905285.1 Balneolaceae bacterium
AATGTCGTACCGCCGCAATATCAGATAGAGACTCTCATTTCTTTTAATGCGGTTGCTGTCTATCTCATAGTCACCTTTCAAAAAACCATAATCATCTTCTGCCTGTACAGGGGGAATTTCAACCAAATGCTCAATCGAAACAGGCACAAATTCCGGATCTTCCTGTTCAGTTGCAGGATTCAGGTAGAGGAGCAGCAGTAGAGAAAACATAATAATCCCGGAACCGAGCAGATATTTCTGCATAGATGATGTCAGCTAGATTTTTGTTGCAAATGAGATGGATTTGCGGCTAAAGTAAGAAACTATGTTTTAAAAACCATAATCCATCTGACTATTTTCACTTTCAGGCCGGGAACCCGCCGGTTGCTGATATATGATTTTTTCAAGGTTCGATTTTATAGTATCATCATCGTTTTCGATCTTATACGGTGATCCTACACGAGTGTGTCGGATTTAGGAACAGAAAGTGAGCATGATGAGATTTTGGCACAGAGGGACACGATTTTTGAGATTCGTAGCGGTGTTACGGAACGAAAAAACGGGATTCCGATGCGTCAAAAGATCGCATGCGCAACTCTGTAGAGTAAATCCGACACACTCCTACAGAACCAGACAGACGGTATACGAATGAACAAGCGAACCATAACCGCGGGTATTTCATTTCTTTTATTAATGCTCAGCGGCATCTGCTCAGTCACTGCCCAGGAACTTCATACCTATGTTGACCGTGATTCTGTACAGGTCGGGGACATTATTTCGTATATCCTTGTCCTTGAAAAGGACCGGGAATACAGCTCCGTGCTGTTTCCCGGAGAAGAGCAATTTGACAATGACCGGCTGCTCTTTGCAGGCAGGGAGCGGCACAGTATTAGCTCAACGCGGGACAGTGTGGTCTATAAACTACAGTTTTTTGGTACCGGGGACATGCACATCCCCGCACAGACTGTTGAGCTGACAGATCCCGACGGAGACGAAAGCACAGTCAAGTCTTCGCCCGTACCTCTTTTTTTCAAGACTGTCCTCGAAGGAGATGATGAATTCAGGCCGCTGAAACCGATTTTTGATTTTACCGCCTCCGTTTGGCCCTGGCTGCTTGTATTCCTGCTTCTCGGTTTGATACTGTGGTACCTGTATCGCCTGTACCGGAAAAGGGAAAGAAAAGAAGAACCTGTTATACCAGAACCGCCGCCCGAGCCGTTCGTCAATCCGCTGGATATTCTGAAAAATGAGCTGAATGCACTATCCGGCCCGAGCTCTCCGTTAAAGAAACGTAATTTTAACGAGTTTTATATCAGTCTGGGAGATGCCATCAGGGCTTATTTTGAACGTGTTTACAAAATCGCCGCCCTGGAAATGACCTCCGGTGAAATCCTCAGGTCGCTCAGGGAATATCCTGCTGAACAGAAAATTATCGACAGCACCAGAAACGTGCTGAATGAAGCTGACATGGTAAAATTTGCCAGGTTTGAACCTGATGTTCCACAGGCTGAGAGAACTCTTTTAATTGCATTTCAATTTCTGGATGTCGTCTCAAAAGCAGATGAAAAACGTATCAGCAAATTACGCGAACTGCATGAACAGAAACAGACATCGAGAAATCATGATAGTGATTTATGAATTGGGCGAATCCTGAATATTTTTGGCTGTTAACATTGCTGCCTTTCCTTATCGGAATCCAGGTATGGCGATTCTGGAAAAGACAACGTCCCGGATTGATTTTTTCCGCCGTCTCCGATCTCGGAAGCCTGCCCGGCAATTACAGAAAATGGGGAATATGGCTGGGTCCCCTTCTATTCTGGATCTCCTATATACTGATCGTTACGGCTATTGCCCGGCCGCAAATACAGAATTCCACAGTCGAGCAGCATATTGAGGGTATCGATATAGTACTTTCCATTGATATCTCCTCCTCCATGCTGGCTGAAGATTTTGATCCAAACCGGCTGATCGCTGCCAAGGAAATAGCAGCCGATTTTATCGACAACCGGAATAGCGATCGGATCGGTCTGAATGTGTTTGCCCGCCAAAGTTTTACTATCTGTCCTCCGACAACGGATCATCGCCTGTTAAAGGAACTGCTAACCGATATTGATATCGGAATGGTACAGGATGGTACAGCTATCGGTCTTGGTCTGGCAACAGCCATTAACAGGCTGAAAGGAAGTGAAGCCGAGAGCAAGGTAATTATATTACTTACAGACGGTCTCAATAACGCCGGGGAGATCGACCCGGTCACAGCCGGAGAATTGGCTGAAGCTCACGGCATACGCGTCTATACCATGGGAATCGGCAGCAGGGGATCAGCTCCCTACCCTATCCAGGATCCGGTATTCGGAACCAGATATCAAAATGTCAGTGTGGATATAGACGAGGCTATGCTCACCAGGATTGCAGATCTTACGGGCGGACAGTTTTTTAGGGCGACACATACCGAGGAATTGCAAGAAGTATATATGGAAATTGATGAGCTGGAGCGGTCTGAAGTTGAAGAAATTATATACACCGATTACGAGGACCTGTATCCGTCGTTCCTGATGCCGGCCATTCTGCTCGGATTTCTTGCTCTTCTGAGTGATAAAGTATTTTTTCGAACTCCGCTGGGATAGCCGTCCGGCATGCCGGATTATTAAAGAGGCGATAACCGTTAATTCTGCAATTTATTGATGATTGACCATATCACCGACAGCATAAAAAAATATTTTCCCGGCAAACGTATCCGGGAATTGCTTGAAAGGAAGCAGACTGTTGAATTGCGCCGGTTTGCCGGTTCATCGATGAGCTTCTTTCTGGAAAGCCTCAGACGGCAGGCAAGTCATGTACTTGTTATCACGCCGGATGCAGAAAAAGCGTCCTTTCTCGCTTCGGATCTGCAGGGGCTGGGGGATACCCAGGATATGCTGTTTTTTCCGGAAACAAACAGAAAACCGTATGATGACCAGATGATGGTTGATCTTTCGGTTATGGTACAGCGATCCGAGGTACTGGAAAAACTGAATCACCTCGACCGTGCAGTCGTCTTTGCATCTGCCGGCGCACTTGGAGAGAAACTTATTTCGGCCGACGTCTTTCATGAGAAATCAATTGCCGTTTCCAGGGGTGACCATATTCCCCCGGAAACATTAAGGGAACAGCTGGTTGATCAGGGTTATCAGTCGGTCAGATTTGTAGACGAACCCGGCGAATTTGCTATCCGGGGTGGAATTTTTGATGTATTTCCCTATTCGGGCGACTACCCTGTCAGACTTGAATTTTTTGGTGATGATGTGGATTCAATCCGGGAGTTTGAAGCGGACTCCCAGCGATCTGTCGCATTTCTCAACGAGACGAGATTTGTTCCCAGTGCTGCATTTGACTTCGACGGGGCAAAACAGAGTCTGTTCGAATACCTGCCGCCCGATACAGCTGTCGTTCTGTATCAGCCGGACCTGATTCTTGATGGAATCGGCAAAAATTTCGAAAATGCCCTCAGTGGATATAAAAAGGGAACTGTCGATAAACAGAGAGCCCCTGAGAACGATTTTCTGACTCCGGATGAATATGAAAAATACCTTCAGGGAAAATCCCTCTTTATATCGGGAAATTTTTATGAATCGCTATCTCCCGTCGATGCCTCCATCGACCTGGACAGCTCGCCCCATCCTGAGTTTAACGGAAGCTTCAAACTGCTCCGGTCCTACATCCGGGACAACACATCATCCGGTATACAGACCGTCATTCTCTGTGACAACCAGAACCAGCGAGAACGTTTTGAGGAATTGCTTGGAGATCTGTCGGAGACAAATGATTATCGTATTCTTGTTTTCTCTCTTCATGAAGGATTTCAGCTAAAGGACCAGAACCTGGCCCTTCTGACGGATCATCAGATTTTCAACCGTTACCACCGGCCCGCCGTCCGGCGCAGAAAAAAACTGAAAGGCGGCATCTCATTCAAGGAACTGCGGGATCTGAATGTGGGGGATTACGTGGTCCATGTGGATTACGGGATTGGCAAATTTGCAGGATTTAAAAATATAGAGGTCAGAAATACGGTACAGGAAGCCGTCATTCTAAAATACAGGGACAATTCTATTCTGTACGTCAATGTCTCCAGCCTGTTCAAGCTCCAGAAATATTCAGGCAAAGAGGGAACGGCCCCCCGTGTCACCAAGCTGGGATCCGGAGAGTGGGCGCGTAAAAAGAAGCGGACCAAACAGAAAGTAAAGGACATTGCAAGAGACCTGATCCAGCTGTATGCCAAACGTAAATCCCAGAAAGCCCATCCCTACTCACCCGATATCTCTTGGCAGACAGAGTTGGAAGCCCGCTTTGAATTTGAAGAGACTCCCGATCAGCTGACTGCCATAAAGGCTGTGAAGCAGGATATGGAAGCCAGCCACCCCATGGACAGATTGATTTGCGGAGACGTGGGTTTCGGCAAAACCGAAATAGCCATACGTGCCGCCTTCAAAGCCGTCATGGATCAGAAACAGGTGGCGGTCCTGGTACCGACTACCATTTTGGCGGATCAGCATTACAAAACCTTTTCCAGGCGGATTAAAGATTTTCCGGTCAACATCGACGTGCTCTCCCGGTTTCGCACAGCATCGGATCAAAAGGACGTATTGAAAAAGCTGGAGCAGGGCAAAGTCGATATTCTGATCGGCACCCACAGACTGGTTTCCGGTGATGTCCGGTTCAAAGACCTCGGACTTCTCGTAATTGATGAAGAACAGCGTTTCGGGGTTACCGTGAAAGAAAAGCTGAAAAAATTCAGGGCCAGCGTGGATGTTATGAATATGACGGCGACTCCCATACCGCGTACTCTTCAGTTTTCCCTTATGGGAGCCAGGGACCTCAGTATTATTAATACGCCTCCTCCAAACCGGCAACCCGTCTATACGGAAATACACAGTTTCACCCAGGATTTGATCCGTGATGCCGTCATCAGGGAAATTTCCAGGGGCGGACAGGTCTTTTTCATCCATAACCGGGTCAGGAATATCGAGGAAGTTGCTGAAATGATCCGCCAGCTAACCCCCGATGTGCGGGTCCGGTTTGCACATGGACAGATGAAACCGTCCGGGCTGGAAAAGATCATTCATGACTTCTATAATCATAAGTTTGATGTACTGGTCTCAACCAATATTGTTGAAAACGGGATCGATATTTCCAATGCAAATACAATTCTGATCAATAATGCCAACCATTTCGGCCTTTCCGAACTTCACCAGTTGAGGGGCCGTGTAGGAAGATCCAACAAAAAAGCATTCTGCTATCTGCTCACCCCCCCTATCCAGAGCCTGACAGCAGAAGCGCGTAAACGCCTGACGGCTCTCGAGGAATTTTCCGACCTGGGCTCGGGCTTTAATATTGCAATGAGAGATCTGGATATCCGTGGAGCAGGTGATATCCTCGGGGCGGAGCAAAGTGGATTTATCAATGAACTCGGTTTTGAACTGTATACAAAGATACTCGATGATGCCGTCAGAGAGATCAAGGATGAAGAGTATGAAGGGATGTTCGATGCCGAACCTGCCAGGGTCAGTTATCCGGAAACGCAAGTGGAGTTTGATGCGTCTGCCCTTCTCGGCCACGATTATGTCTCGGACAATGTAGAACGTCTCAACCTTTACCGAAAGCTTTCGGAAGCTCGGAATGAAGATGAGATGACCGGGTGGAGGGAAGAACTGGAAGACCGGTTCGGCCCACTGCCTGAAGCTGCAGAGAATCTGCTTCTGGGTGCCAGGATTAAATTTTACGCATCGAGGTTAATGTTTAAAAAAGTAACTGTCCGGTCGGGACGGATGTGGCTTGTTTGTCCGGGGAGTGAATCCGATGCCGGAAAAGACTATTACGAAACCGGACTCTTTCAAAAACAACTCAGCAGTATCCGCGAAATTTCGGGGGAAGATTACCAGATTGTGCAAAAAAAGAAGGCAGTTCGCATAGTAATTCATAATATTGAAGA
This sequence comes from Balneolaceae bacterium, assembly GCA_040905285.1. Taxonomy (GTDB): domain Bacteria; phylum Bacteroidota; class Rhodothermia; order Balneolales; family Balneolaceae; genus JBBDRV01. The sequence continues at coordinate 5,948 of JBBDRV010000039.1, forward strand.
CACGGGAGCAGCACTGGACTACCTGAAAACCCTGTATGCGGAACTCGAGCCGGAGGAGGTTCCGGCATGACGATTGAAGAGGCGTCAGAGCTTCTGAGGAGGGGCGAAGTGGTGGCTTTTCCCACCGAGACCGTGTATGGGCTGGGTGCTGACGCCTGGAATCCTGAAGCCATAAAAAAGATATTTGCCATCAAGGGCCGGCCCGGTGACAATCCCCTGATTATCCACCTTTCCGGGAAGTCACAGGTTCACAATTTTACACCCCGCATTCCGGAAGCTGCGCAAAAATTGATGGACGCATGCTGGCCCGGTCCCCTCACCCTTGTATTTGAAAAAAAACCGGAGGTATTTGATATCATCACCGGCGGGCTCCCTACTGTCGCCCTGCGTGTACCGGATCATCCGGCGGCTCTTGACCTGATCCGGAGGACGGGTCCGCTCGCCGCGCCGAGCGCCAACCGTTCCGGCCGGCCCAGCCCCACAAGATCAGCCCATGTGCGACGGGAATTCGGAGCCACATTTCCTGTGGTCGAAGGAGGATTGTCGGATGTCGGGCTGGAATCAACTGTACTCGATGTTTCCCGACCGCCTTTTACCATATTGCGTCCGGGGAAATATACCTTCAGACAGCTCGAGAGTATAGCCGGGGTCAGGGTGATTGCGGAAAAACAAACGCCGGCAGAAAAATCCCGCAGTCCGGGTGTCAAATATACCCACTACAGGCCTTCTGCAAACGTAACATGGTATAACCCGTCCCGTCACCCGGATAAACAGCAGACATTGCTGATCTCCCATACCGGCCGGCCCGGCGGATTCAGACATCACATTCATGTCGATGGAGATTTTGAACAACTTGCCCGGCAGCTGTATGACCTGTTCCGTATGGCCGATTTACAGGAACTTTCCGATATATCCGTTGAGCCTCTGCCGCCTGAACATGCCCATCCGCTCATTGCGGCACTCCAAAACCGAATTGAAAAGGCTATCGGCTAAAACAGACAGGACCGGCTTTCCCCCTCCGCTGATTTGCGAAAGAGCGTGAGTGAATGCTGGATTGGGTAAATCCGTTTTTCAGAGAGATACAGGTCTGAGATATACTTAAAAGGCACAGGAAAAGACACAGACCAGCTATGAAACATCCTTTAGGTATCTTACAGAGACACAGGTAGGTATCTTACAGAGACACAGGCAACCACCGATACCGGTTATGTGCGTTTCCACGGAAAAAAAGAGTGGTCCCGCTATAACTATTCAAAAAAGGAAATCAGGGCGTGGTCGGACAAACTGAATGATCTCAGTGCAAGGAGAATCTACCTTTATTTTAACAATGATGCAGATGCCAGGGCACCGGAAAACGCAAAACAGATGAAAAGTGCGCTGTCGGAAAAATAACGCCCGGTCATGCGTTTACCATATCCACCTGTAAAGCCGGGGGGACTTCTGGACCCAGTGGGTTTTATCCGGATATACGATACGCATATTGACCAGCGGCCGGAGAAAACGGTTGCCGATCGTACCGGGAAACAAATATTCTGTCAATCCGGTGGTCTTCTCGATCCCTGTTGATGTTTTCAGGATACCCTTGCTCAGGAATCGCTGGTAGAATGGTCCGTTGTCACAGGGAGATTCCTGCTGGATAAAGCATGTCAGATGCTCCCCCTCCACGACAATCTTTCTTGCACTTTTCAGTCCGAACAGATTGAATCCGTAATCCTCAAGTCTGATTTCACCGATTAACCGTAGTGTCCGACCGCTTTTGTCTGTCAGCCATGCTTCTTTCAGGATTCCTTCTTTTTGCCGCATTATAAAATAGACAAGCGTATAGTGATCAAAATGGAACCTGCCCCAGTACCAATCCAGGAAATGCCGGGCCATTGTCTCAGTACCAACGTTGTGATCATGGTAACCGACTCCTTCAAACTGAATGGAATGCGGGTCAAAGCCGTCAATGTGAATCTCACCCCGGACATCAGCCCGGTTTTGGACAATATTCCAGGTATGACAGCCTGCCCCGGATTTTTCGCCCGGCCCGGCATGCTTTCCTTCCGATGCCCGGGCCGACTGATCCGGGTCGCCGGCTGTAGAAATTTGACGACACGGGTGCTCCATCTTTTCCTGTGCGGCAGATCCGGCTCCGCGCCTGTTATTATTCTGTAGCTGCAAATTCGCTGCCGGAGAAACCAGGTCAATAACGCCCCGGATGCTGTCATTTCCGGGAAGCGTCTGATCCAGAATCAGTCTGTAGTGCAGTTCTCCGTTCCTGATACGTCCATAGAATTCGTTTTCTCCTGCCTTGCAAAACGTACGCCGGGCAGAAAAATGGCAGTTCACCGGATCATGCTCTATAAAACCATAATAGACAGGTTTGCCTTTCATGTAAACAGATATGCTGATGGCGGGAAAACAGCCGGCGCCGGATGAGCCGGGAGCTTTTATATATCGGCCGGAAAAAGGGTTCCCTTCGAAAAAAATGACAGTAAAGGCCACTTCTTCATCCGCAGACACACCGTCAAAATACCACCACTCGTAACTTCCCTTCTGAAGCTTGGGTGTCCTTTTATCTTTGGTATAATCCGAGATGATCCGCATTTTAAAATCAGAATACCTGTTTTTCCTGTCCACGCATTAATGGGTTTCCTTCTTTAAATTAGTATTTAAATTCCATGGCGGAAACTTTACTTACCTGCCTCCTGCTGTTTGCATGCATCTGCCTGATTTTTTCTTCTTTAATCCTGGTCAGGAACAGATTCGACCTTACCTGCCTTCCGGATTCCGCCGCCGCGGCAAATGCGAAACAGAACAGCCGGGGAAATCTCCGGGGGAAAGCCAATCCGTCTGTCAGCCTGTTGATTCCGGCCAGAAATGAAGAAGAAAGTATCGAAAAATGTGTCCGCCATGCATGCGGTCAGAATTATCCGGAGTTTGAAGTTCTGGTACTTGACGACTGCTCTTCAGACCATACTGCCGACATCCTTGACAGGCTTGAAGCTGTATACCCCGAACAGCTTCACATACTGAAAGGACGTGAAAAGCCTGAAAACTGGCTGGGCAAACCATGGGCATGTGCCCAGCTGGCAGAGGCTGCTTCCGGAAACTACCTGCTATTCATTGATGCGGACGTCTTTATTAATTCTGAAACGCTCAACCGACTGGCAAATGCGTTTCGTATTTATCAACTGGATATGTTAACCGTATGGCCGAGACAGGAGCTGGTCACCTTCTGGGAAAAGACGCTTATCCCCCTCGTCTATTATGCACTGACCACGCTTCTTCCGGCAGTCTACGTCTATCGCAGGCCTCGGTGGATGCCCTTTTTTCTGCACCTGAGAACCCGTCGGCTGTTTGCGGCGGCCTGCGGTCAGTTTATCGCTTTTCACAGGAAGGCCTACGAACAGGCTGGAGGCCATGCAGGTGTCAGGGACAAGCCGGTTGAGGATGTATCGCTTGCAAGGGAAACCCGACACGCTGGACTGCAGATGCGCATGTTTGAAGGAGGTGATCTGGTCAGATGCAGGATGTACAAGAATGAAAGAGAGATCAGAAACGGATTCAGGAAGAATTTTTTTGCGGGATTTTCCTATTCATTCCCGCTTTTCACAGCCGGTGCCGTATGGCATTTGATCGTATATGTATTGCCTTTTATCATGCTGCCGGTCGCCTATACAGGTAGCCGGGCCCTCTGGCTTGTCCTGTCGGCAACAGCCGTTGGCATCATTTTTATCCACTGGCTGATCCTGTCTGCGTGGTTCAGATGGAATCCATTTTATGCATTGACACACCCTCTGGCCGTCCTGTGGTTTCAGCATCTCGGCCTGCTCACACTTTATGACAGGCTGACCGGCAGACCCGCTGTCTGGAAGGGCCGGCGGATGAAAGCCGATTAATGTTTATTTTTATTCACGTGGTATTGATATTATAAAAGATGAAAAGGCTGATCGATAAATACCTGAATTATCTGAAGGTAGAGCGGAACAGCTCGCCCCACACCATGGCTGCGTACAAGAGTGACTTGTCCCAGTTTCTGAGGTACTGTTCCGGTATTGGACAATGCGACGAAAACCATGTTGACCCGAACCAGATAGACCGGCTGATAATCAGGCTGTGGCTTGGCGAACTGGCTGAGAACGGTGCGGCAAGAAGTTCCGTTACAAGAAAAGTGGCGACTGTCCGTTCATTTTTCAAATACGCCTTCAAAAGAGGTTTTATTGAAAAGAATCCGGCCCACTTGCTGGTTATACCCAAAAAGGAGAAAAGATTGCCGAAAACCGCTCATCCTGACGAGGTGAACCGACTGCTGGAACAGGCAGACGGTGATGAGCCCTCAGACATCCAGGACCGTGCCATACTGGAGTTGTTTTACTGTACCGGTATCCGCCTGAGTGAATTGACAAGCCTTGACCTTGCCGACCTTAACTTCAATCTGAATCAGATACTCATCCAGGGAAAGGGCAACAAACAGCGCATTGTTCCTCTGGGCGGTAAGGCTGTACGGGCTCTCGTCCGGCATTTGGAGAATCGTGAACATCTCTATGGCCAGCGTACTGATGCTGATGCCCGGAAAGCCCTGTTTCTTGCTGCCAGCGGACACAGGATATATCCACGGGCAGTTCAAAAGATGGTTCGGCATTATTTCAATCGTACAAGTGAGATTACTCAAAAGAGTCCGCATGTTTTACGGCACAGCTTTGCCACTCACATGCTTGATGCGGGAGCGGATATCCGGATCATTAAAGAGTTTTTGGGCCACGCCAGTCTGGCGGCCACACAAATTTATACACATACCAGCGTAGCAAGGTTGAAATCTATTTATGAACTGGCTCATCCGAGAGCCAAAAATTCTTAATACAGGAGTGATTATATGAAAACGACATTTGCAGTACGCCATTTCGAACCTGCCAGAAATCTGAAACAGTACAGTATGGATGAAATTGCGAAACTGGAACAGTTTTTTGATAAAATCATTGCCTGTGACATCGTACTCGAGCCCAGTGAGGATCATGATACCCC
>JBBDRV010000040.1:0-1797 GCA_040905285.1 Balneolaceae bacterium
GATCAGGAAGTAAAACAGGCATGGGAAAAAGGGGAAAAAGAAAAATTCTTTTCACCCTGATTTACCCTGCCGGGACTCCGTTACATATCCATGACAGCTTCATCCGGATCACCGGTGTCTTCTTCCGGAATTTCGAAAATAAAACCTTCAAGATGCCCTGAGGACTCCCCTTGCATCATCTGCTGCATCGTTTCGGCGGTTCTCTAAACACTATCCGAAATATTAACAGAACTGCCATCTGATCTGTCACGGCTGGAGGGTGAACGCGAGCCATATAGTTCTTTTACATCGGCATCACGGGGGCCGAGTTTCTCCTGCCAGTTGGTTCGTGAAGATGGTTCATCCCAGGGCATTTCGCTCACAACAATCTTTGGAATATTGATAAAAACACTTGTACCGCTGCGTTTAACTACCGCGTCCAGAGGAATGAACAAATCTTTCTGAAAAATACTGCGGGGCACAAGCAGGTATCCTTCATGTTCTCCGTTCGCCTCAACTACCTTTTCAACAGAACCGATTTCTCCATGATCGGAACCTCGTACAGAATCACCCTGCTGAATATCAGCATTGCCTGACTCTGAGGTATCAACGGCAGAAAGAAACTCATCTACAGTAATAACAGCATTGGATATCAGCGGGAAATTCAGGCGGATTGCAGCCTCATACTCAGGAAGGCTTGCCGCGCCGATGGCATCGGAAAGAAAGGTTACATCATAACCCGCTTCCATGGCATGCCGTCCGGTGGACTCGCAGCAAAGATTGGCGGTCATTCCGGCAATTACCAGGTGTGTGATTCCCTTCTCCTGCAGGTATTCGGGTAGGTCGGTTTCAAAAACATCACAGCTTTTATGAGGAAGCAGAACGATATCCTCTTCCTGCGGCTGCAGGTCCGGGTGAAAGTCTGCTCCCCAGCTGCCGGCCAGAAACATCTTCCGTTCAAACATCAGGCGGTTAATTCCGCTTCGCCGCTGCAGTTTTTCATCAGCGTAATCATTTTCGGTGTACGCCATCGGGCCGTATAAAACCTGGATGCCGCGTGAACGCGCACCCTTAATGGCTTGCTTCAGATGTTCAATAACATCATTTCTCTTCACAGTATTACTGGTCAGCTCCCAGCCTGCTCCGCCCTCTGAAAGGAAGTCATTTACGGGATCGATCACCAGCAGGGCCGTCCGGTCCGGCTGAAATGAAATGTCATTCTCATTTTTTGGCAGATAGGTGTGTTTATTTTTCTGGATCTCAGTTTTTGATTCTGGCATTGTCGTCTCTCTCTTTTTTTATGGTTATAGGTATCTGAACAACATTTATTAACTGATTTTTGTTTTAACCTGAGTGTGATTATTCAAGATTAACTGTGGTGTTCCGAGGGTGTCTCAAAAGGGTGTCATTCTGAATTTATTTCAGAATCTCCCATCATTGCTAAGATTAGGAGATACCGGATCGGGTCCGGCATGACGAAATATTGGTGATATTCTTTATTACACCACCCTTTTGGGACACCCTCGGACTTTTATACCTCCAAATTGTTAATCGCGCCAGAGGGATCCCGACGGGAATTCAGGTGTTTAACTTTACTCAAATCATCAGGAAAAACTCTTACACAATCCGATCGGGGTCGCTTACATCCGGTAAAGGTCCACGGTAGCCGAACAGCCGGCGAATCCATTTTACAACTGCCCGGCTTTGATTCTTTATATACCACTGGTCCGCCGCCCGGCGTACACCCAGTGCATAAGTCGGATAGGGATATATCGTATCGGCCATTTTTTTCAGGCTGATTCCATTTTTCATGGCCAG
>JBBDRV010000041.1:0-10911 GCA_040905285.1 Balneolaceae bacterium
GTTCCTTCCGGCGTTTGTTGAAGCTGTAAAATCGTTGAAAGCGGGGGATCCGATGGATGAATCAACAGAAATCGGTCCACTGGCAAGTAAGAAACAGGCGGATCTGCTGCATCAGCAGGTGGAAGAATCTCTGGCCCGTGGTGCTGAATTGCTGACGGGGGGAGAACAGCACGGCGCGTTCCATCAGCCCACCGTACTTACAGATGTAAAACCGGGAATGCCCGCTTTTGAGGAAGAGACTTTCGGTCCCCTGGCAGCCGTCAGCCGGGCCGGGGATATCGACGGGGCGATTGAACTTGCTTCCCGGTCGGTTTATGGTCTGGGGGTTACAGTCTGTACATCTGACATTGAAAAGGCGCGGGCAAAAACCGGACAAATAGCCGACGGGACGTACTTTATTAATGAACTGGTCAAATCGGATCCCCGTCTGCCGTTTGGCGGCACACGCCGTTCCGGATACGGACGTGAACTTTCAAGGGAGGGGATACTGGAATTTGTCAATAAAAAGACGGTTTATGTAAAGGAAAGTCCCGGACCATAAAATCAAACAACAAGACCGGCCGGAAACCAATGCCTGGTTGGGGAGTCAGCCGGTTACCGGGCAGTACTTCATTCGATTGCCGGCAACCATCATCCATTCTGCCAATTAACCTTCTCCAGTATGGGCCAGTCACCAGATGGGCCAGTCACCAGCCAGTCCTCATTCGGCTTTGAACAGGGCTTCCTTTTTGAGCGCTTTTTCCAGAAGCGAGCTGTAAAGCTCTGAGGAAATTTCAATACATCCGAACTGAGAAAGATGATCGGTATAATATTGGGTGTCCCAGAGTTCAAAACCGTTTTTTTGCAGCAGCTGATGGCAATGCCAGAGAGCCACTTTATCTGCTTCGGTGTCTTTTTTAAACATGGATTCTCCAAAAAAAGCACTGCCCATGGCGATGCCGTAGAGACCTCCGGCGAGGGATCCGTCTTCATTCAGCATTTCAACAGAATGGGCATATCCTATCTCGTGCAACAGTTCAAATGAATCTATGAGAAGACCGGATATCCAGGTGGACGGGCGGTTTGCACACTCTTCCATTACTTTTCTGAACTGTTTGTCCACCTGCAGCCTGTAGCGCTGGTTCCTTACCAGCCGCCTTACATTCTCGGATACTTTAAAGCGATCCAGGGGTATAATTCCACGCTCTCTTGCTGTATACCAGTGGAAACTGTTATCGTGCCTGTCTTCACTCATGGCAAAAATGCCTTTGGCATAGCCCGAGAGTAAATTTTCCGGCGGGATGATTTTTTTTGCCTGATCTTTCATTTCGGATAAATCAATGTCAATGCCGTAAAATCATTGGTAGGAAAACGTGCCGGACAGCCACGGCCACAACACGGTTACCAGCGGACCGGACGGAGCCGGTAGCCGCTTGCAGATCGCTTCTACAGGCCGGGTAGTCCGTTACCTGTCAAGCAGTACCTCGTCGATACTGTGTACCACACCGTTGGCAGCTTCAATATCCCCTTCTTCAACTCCAATTCCGAAGTTTTCTTCTACTTCATTTGCGGTAGCCTCTCCCTGAAACAGGTGATTGATCATCACATTTTGAAGCTGTTGGGGATTCTGTCTCAGCTCTTCAAGTTCCCCTTCCAGTGTTTCAAAGGCCCTGTCATTCGGGGCAAGGATGGTAAATGGGCCCTGTTGCCTCAGTGTTTCCGTTAATTGAGATTCCTCGATCAAATCCGCAAATATCGTATGGTCGTCGCTGGCATTGACAACGGCAATCACATCATCGCCTGACGGTTCCTGCGGTACGGGATCCTGCGCCTCTGAATCGGGTACTGCAAAGGCAAGTAAAGATGCCGAGGTGAAAAACAACGCCATCAGGGAAGTTGAAATTTTCTTAGAGAAACTCATAGATAAACTCCGTTAATATTAGGATTATATCATGCTATTTAGGATTACATCCTACTATGTAAAACAGGTTTATCCTCTCTGTGTTTCCCGCTGATATGATTTTCTAACATGTTTTTGCACCGGCATCTCTTATTTAAAGAGATTTTACAGGGGGGAGCCTGGGGGAACAGGGCCGGCCGGCAGCCGGTTCAGTGGCCAGCCGGTGGGAATCACATCCCGTTCAGCCGGTTCAGTGGCCGTTATTAGTGACTTCGTAAATGAGGTAAGGAGGAATATTCAGGATTTCACGTTCGGTTTCGAGGTTCCCGAAAACCTCCATGACCGGCTTTTTCAGGTGGCCGCTCGTCTGGTAGGCAAGAAATTTACCACCTTTGCGGAGAAGTGTTTTTGTCGACTCCAGCACTTTGATTTTACGGTCCGGCTTTAGAAATGAAAACGGAATACCTGAAATGACATAATCCACCTTTCCGATATTCTCCGGATCCATGGCATCGATAACATCACCGGCGAGAATATTTAAAACGGATGTGCGGGGATCACTGATCGTATCGTTCAGGTGATCCGCAAAATTCCTGTTTGCCTCAATCATAATCAACCGGGATCCCGGTGTCATTTTTTCGAGAAGATACCGGGCAAAGACACCGTCTCCGGGCCCGTACTCCACGATTAATATATCCTGTGAAAAATCGATGTGGTTGCAGACTTTCTCAACACAACGATTGGACGTCGGTGTTATGGACGCGACATCACGGTCTTTGATAAAATTCTTGATGAAATGTAGTGTACTCATGGATTTTCAGCCCTTCATATTTCGTTTTCAATTTTTCCTATCTGGTCACGAATGCGCGCAGCTTCTTCAAACTCCATGTTTTTAGCAGCCTGCAGCATTGATGCTTGCAGATATTCGATAAATTTTTGCTTGCTTTCAAATGTAACTTCTTTCATGGCGGGATTCGCCCTGTATTTAACCTGGTCCTCTTCAATTTTCACTACCTCCAGGTACTGATCCTCACCGGCCTCCTGATCCAGGTCAAATCCCTTGGTGGAGATCAGGGACGGATCAACAAGGGGCTTCAGCTCTTTGACAATGGTGGTGGGTGTGATACCGTGCTTCAGGTTATAATCATTTTGCAGTTTTCGCCGCCGTCCGGTTTCATCGACTACTTTCTGAATGCTGCGGGTGATCTTGTCCGCATACAGAATCGCTTTTCCACCAACATTCCGGGCTGCCCGCCCGACAATCTGGAACAAAGACGTTTCGGAGCGGAGGAATCCCTCCTTATCAGCATCAAGAATAGCCACCAGGCTCAGTTCAGGAATATCTATGCCTTCCCTCAGCAGGTTTATCCCAACCAGTACATCAAAGTCACCGCGCCTGAATTTATACAGAACTTCAATTCTCTGCAGCGCGTCCAGCTCACTGTGCATATAGGCGGCACTGATCCCCAGGTTTTTCAGGTATTCACTCAGCTCTTCGCTCAGCCGCTTCGTAAGGGTGATGCAAAGAACACGTTCATTGTTAACAACCCGTTTTCTGATTTCATCGATCAGGTCGTCTACCTGGTTGCCCAGCGGCCTGACTTCAATTTCGGGCTCCATCAATCCTGTCGGGCGGATAATCTGTTCGACAAATACCCCCCCGGACTTTTCCAGCTCATAATCAGCGGGTGTTGCACTGACAAATATGCACTGATTGATCATGGTTTCCCACTCTTCAAACGTAAGAGGACGGTTGTCCAGTGCGGACGGCAACCGAAAACCGTGCTCTACGAGCTCGATCTTGCGTGACCGGTCCCCGCCATACATGGCTCCGATCTGCGGGACCGACTGGTGGCTTTCATCCATCACCATCATAAAATCATCAGGGAAATAATCAATAAGGCAGTAGGGACGCTCTCCCGGTTTCCTTTTACTGAGATAACGGGAATAGTTCTCAATGCCGGAACAATAGCCGATCTCCTGCATCATTTCCAAATCAAACAGTGTTCTCTGCTCAAGCCGTTTGGCTTCAAGGAATTTTTCCTCCTCTTTCAGGATATCCAGCCTCCAGTACAATTCGTTCCTGATCTCTCCTATGGCTTCATCAAGCCGCCCTTTTGTTGTAACATAATGGGAAGCCGGATAGATTCTGAACTCTTCGGCCTCTTCCAGTATATTACCAGTATCCGGATCAAATAATTCAAGTTTCTCCAGCTCATCACCCCAGAAACTGATTCGAAGTGAAACATCGGAATAAGCGGGATACAGATCCACCACGTCACCCCTGACCCTGAAGGTGCCCCTGCGAAACTCAAAGTCATCCCGGTGATAGTGAAGATCGACAAGGTCATATAACAGTTTGTCCCTGGGAACCTCCTGCCCTTTTTCCAGGTTAATAATCAGCCGTTCATATTCAGACGGCGATCCGATGCCGTATATGCAGCTGACAGAAGAGACAATGATCACGTCCCGCCGGCCGGAGAGCAGCGAACTGGTTGCCCGAAGTCTCAGTCTCTGTATTTCCTCGTTGATGGATAAATCCTTCTCTATAAATTTGTCCTGGGATGAAAGGTAGGCTTCAGGCTGGTAGTAGTCATAGTAGGAGATGAAAAACTCAACCCTGTTTTCAGGGAAAAAGTCGCTTAACTCCCTGTACAGCTGAGCGGCAAGAGTCTTGTTGTGGCTCATGACCAGGGTAGGCTTCTGCACATTTTGAATGACGCCGGCAATCGTCCGCGTTTTCCCCGAACCGGTTATGCCGAGCAGTGTCTGGTATTTGTCATCCTGGCGTATTCCTTCCGTTAATTCCCTGATTGCTTCAGGCTGGTCACCGGCCGGTGGCCAGGGGGATTTGAGCTTAAATTCCGTCATAGACTTTTAAAATACACAGAGTAAAGCTTTATATAAAAACAAAATCCTTCATCCGTTTCTTAACCCTACATTTTTCCCTGATTTGGGATATCTTTGGACTGGCCGGTACCCGCAATCGACAAGCAGAATACCATCATGAAAAACCAGGACCACCTGAAGAAGCAACGTCAGCAAATAGATGAAATTGATGAAAAAATCCTTGATCTCCTGAGGCAGCGGAATCACGTATCCCGTGATGTGGTGCAAACGAAAGTGAAGAGCCAGCTGCCCATATTCGTTGCAAAACGGGAACAGGAAAAAACCCGCCAGTTTCGCAGTAAAGCTGCAGAGCGAAACCTGGACCCGGACTGGGCAGAGGATTTTTTGCGGATGATCATGTCATCCTCCCGTGCAAGTCAGTCCAGTGAAACTTTCCCCCGCTCAACTCCGGATCCGAAACATATCCTTTTTGTCGGGGGTGAGGGAGGCATGGGTACGCTGTATCGGTCTATTGCCGAACGTACCAACCATCATACCTACAGTATCGACAAGGGCAACTGGTTTGAACTTGAAAGTATAGCTCCCCGTTTGGACCTGGCTATAGTTACTGTTCCCATAAATATAACGGAAAAGGTCATACAGAGGTTGTCAGCCAAATTGAAGCCGGAGACTGTTCTGGCTGATTTCACCAGCAACAAGGAAGGCCCCCTTTCTGTGATGCTGGAGAGTCATCCCGGACCGGTAATCGGTTTGCATCCCATGCACGGTCCGGATGTCCACAACCTGTCCAAGCAGCTCATGGTGGTTTGTCCGGGAAGGGATATGGACAAAGCCTCCTGGTTTGTGGAACAGTGCAAGTTATGGGGCATGCGGACCCTGCCTGCCGATCCCGGGAAGCATGATCATATCATGCACCTGGTCCAGGGGCTCCGCCACTATGTCGCCCTGCTGCACGGATCGTTCATGAAGGAGTACGATCTGAAGCCACAGGACATGCTTGATTATTCGAGCCCCATATACAGGGCGGAACTGATGATGACCGGCCGCATATTTGCCCAGGATGCAGAGCTGTATGCAGATATCGTATTCTCAAATGAAGAGCGGCGCAAGCTTCTGACTTCGTTTTACGAGCATCACAGCAAGTTGTCTGACATGGTCAGGAAAGATGACAAGAAAGCATTTATAAAGGAGTTTGAGGAAGTGACCGACTTTTTCGGAAGTTTTGCCCTGCAGGCCCTTGAGGAAAGCGGCTATCTGATAAATCGTCTTGCAGACCGGTTTTCCTGAGACTGCCGGCCAGGGGCGAGTGACATGCCGTTTTACATGCAGGGAACTTATGGAGGATCACCTGCATCGGTATCGAAGAATTACTCCCTGAACTTAATGTTTACTTTTTTACTTTCCGCCGATTCCCTGTTTCTGACAATCAACGCCTGCTCGACCCGGTTTGATATTTCAATGAAAGACTCTGCTGACGGGGAAGCCGGATCGGCCACAACGACCGGCGTGCCGCGGTCACCGGACTGCATGATAGGTTCGCGAAGAGGTATCTCACCCAGAAACGGCACGTCAAGTCTTTTGGACAGATTGCGGGCTCCGTGCTTTCCAAAAATAAAGTATTTTTTTTCCGGCATGTCTTCCGGGACAAAATAGGCCATATTTTCTATGATGCCGAGTACGGGCACATTTACCTTGTTGAACATGGCCACTCCTTTTCTTACGTCATCCAGCGCTACATTTTGCGGAGTGGAAACAATGACCGCCCCTGTCAGGGGGACAGACTGAACAATTGTCAGCTGAATATCCCCGGTACCCGGCGGCAGGTCAAGGACCATGTAATCCAGCTCACCCCATTCCACTTCCTGCATAAACTGTTTAACGGCACTGGTTACCATCGGTCCTCTCCAGATCATGGCCTGGTCAGGATCCACCAGGAATCCCATGGAAACCAGATGAACTCCGTGTTTTTCTATCGGGACCAGCTTTTTGCCTGTTGTAATATTCGGCCGTTCACTTACGGCAAACATGGTCGGGATACTCGGGCCGTAGATATCGGTGTCCATCAACCCGACGCGCGCACCGCTTCGGGCAAGAGAAACGGCCAGGTTGGCCGCAACTGTGGATTTACCCACCCCGCCTTTTCCGGATGCCACGGCTATTATATTCCTGACTCCTGAGAGAACGGGTACCTGTTCAGGCTGTTTTTTTTCCGCATTCCGGCTCTCCCCTTCCTGGCGCTTGGAGATATTGATGCCTACTGTAATGTCGACTACTGCATCCCGGTCGATGAATTTATGGATGGCCTCCCGGCACCCGGACTTCAGCTGGTGAGCGAGTCTGTCATTTTTTTCGGTAAGCTCAAGCGTGAACGAAATATATTTTTCCTGTATAATTATATCCTGGATCATATCCAGGCTTATCAGGTCTTTTTCCTGTTCAGGATGAAGTACATGTGTCAGTGCTGTCTTTACCTGTTCCTTGTTGATGGCCATATGCTTAAAAAATAGATGGATCAATTTTCATATTCACCCCAAAGATACGAATTCAATACTCCTTTCTTAAACGCAACAGCACCTGTGATCTGTTTCAATTCCCGGCACAGAAAACCGTATTTTTGGTTACCTTGCAATCTGTCGGACTTAGGAACAGAAAGCGAGCAGGATGAGATTTTGGCACAGTGGAACACGACTTTTGAGGTTCGCAGCGGTGTTACGGAAACGAGAAAGCGGGATTCCAGTGTGTAAAAAGGTCGCATGCGCAGCTCTGTAGAGTAAGTCCGACAGACTGCTTGATGCGAATGATTCCAGACCCTCATATTATCTGACGAAGCAATCCGAATTAAAGCTGTTTAAAGTTAAGTATGGCCAAGCGTACTCCCCTTTTCAATAAGCACCTGAATTTGAATGCAAAAATGATTGATTTCAGCGGATATGACATGCCTGTACAGTACGGCGGAATCAAACAGGAGCATCTTTGCGTCAGGGAAGCCGCCGGGCTTTTTGATGTTTCCCACATGGGGGAATTTTTCATCAGCGGGCCCCAGGCGATGGAGCTCGTTCAGGAAGTGACGGCCAATGATGCTTCCCTGCTGAAGCCGGGAAAAGCCCAATACAGTGTAATGTGCAATGATGAGGGCGGTATTGCTGATGACCTTCTGGTCTACATGCTTGAGCGAAACCTTTACATGCTTGTGGTCAATGCCGCAAATATCGGTAAAGACCGGGAGTGGATCCGGTCCAAAAACCGTTTTGATGCAGAGCTGGATGACCGGTCCGACCGGATGGCTCTTCTTGCCGTGCAGGGTCCCGCCTCCGTTGACCTTCTTGCCGGTCTTACGGAACTCGATCTGCTGCAGATGGACTCTTTTTCGTTTGCAAACGGAACTGTTGCGGGGGAGCGGGATGTGTTGGTTTCTGCAACGGGCTATACCGGTGAGAAAGGATTTGAGCTATATATCGATACGGACTCTGCCGACCCTGCAGTAATCTGGGACGCGCTTCTGATAAAGGGAGAGCGGTACGGTCTACAGCCGGCGGGTCTGGGCGCGCGCGATACCCTGCGCCTTGAAATGGGGCTGGCCCTTTACGGGAATGATCTCACGAATGACACCTCCCCTCTTGAAGCCGGCCTTGGATGGCTGACCAGGTTTGAGAAGGGAGATTTTATCGGTTCGGACGCTTTGCGAAAGCAAAAAGAAGCGGGTGTCAAAAGAAGACTGGCGGGGTTTGTTATCGGGGAATCACGTCAAATTCCAAGGTCCGGCTATGAAATCCGTGCCGAAGACGGCACAAAAATCGGATTCGTGACCAGTGGAACTCAATCGTTTTCTCTTGGTAAAGGTATAGGAATGGGATATTTACCGGTTGCATTTTCGTCTGAAGGCACGTTGATCCACATATCCATCCGAAAAAAATTAGTACCGGCGGTTGTTGCCAGGCTGCCATTTATAAAGAAATAATTAACGAATAATCAATCATGCCTGATTTAAATCACCTGGATGTTTTCTTTTCAGTTCAAACTTTTCAGGAGGACCAGTTACGTGGAAAATCCGTGGTTATCGTAGATGTTCTGAGGGCCACCTCCACTATTGTCACGGCTCTGGCAAACGGAGCGAAAGCGGTCATTCCTGTCGGTGATATGGGTGAAGCCAGCAGAATTTCCCAAAGTGTGGATTCAGACGACTACCTGCTTTGCGGAGAAAAGGACGGTATTAAAATTGACGGGTACGACCTTGGCAACTCACCACTGGAGTACAAAAGTGAAGTTATTGCCGGAAAGTCCCTGATTTTTAATACGACGAATGGCACCAAGGCCATCAAGAAATCCATGGGAGCCGAAGATATCTTTATAGCCTCTTTCCTCAACCTGGATGCCGTTGTTGATGTTCTTAAGAAGACGGAAAGGGACATCGTGATAGTCTGCTCGGGCTGGAGGGGCCGGCTGTCGCTGGAGGATCTTTTGCTGGCCGGCAATATTATCTATAAACTGTCGGGTGGAACGCTTCAGCCGGATGCAAGAGACGGTGCCAAAGTTGCATTCAGTCTGTATGAAAAATTTGGGAATGATCTGCAATCTGTCATTTTAAACTCTAATCATGCTACCCGGTTGCAGGAGCTTGGGGGTAATGAAGATATATCCTATTGCTGCCAGTTGAATTCAAGCCGGGTGCTTCCCGTACTAAAAGAAGGTATCATCACAAACCGGTATGCCGAAGAAACAGAATAGAAAAGGATTTCTCAGCGGGTTATCCTATACCCGCAAAGTGGAGATCGCGGGGATTCTTATCATGGCCATTGCGGGCCTGCTGTTCCTGAGTATCGTCACTCATCACCCCAATGACTACGGGATTGTCAAATCGATTCCATCGAGTACGATCTTTTCAATGGATCACAGCCCCGCCCTGCAGGTAAGCAACTGGCTCGGACTTCTGGGAGCCTACATCTCCTACATGTTTGTTAATGTCATGTTCGGGTATATGAGTGTGCTCCTGTCCGTAATCCTCCTCACCCTCGGCTGGTTTGTATTCCGGGGGAAGGAGCTGGGCAGGCTGAACTGGCCTGCAGCATATGGTCTCTGGACCATGATACTGCTTTCAACCATTTTCGGTTGGTTTTACAATGAATTTGACTGGTATTCTTCTGTCTGGAGCGGCGGCTCCGGGGTTGCAGTGGCACAGATTCTCCATAACATTACGGGATTCGGCTCTATAGTGATTTTGGGCGTGCTCTTTATTATTACTGCGCTGATTCTTGTAGACCGGGACCTGCAGAAAACGGTTGATGTTATAAAAAACGGAATGGCCCGCTGGAAAGAGCACAGGGCAGAGAAGAAAAAACTGAAAAAGAAGCGAAAAGAAGAAAATATCCGGAAAAAGAGGGAAAAGAAAGAAAAAAAGCGGACGCCTGGTGCCGGGGTCATTATGAAAGATACTGCCACCGGTCCTCCTGACGAAGGATTTGGCGAATCCCTGCCCTCCCGCCACAGGCCGTCGGTAGACGAGATCGTCGAGAGGTCCCAGCGGGAAGATCTGGAACGCCGCTCAATGCAGGATGAAGGGCCTGTTGAATCGGGGCATCCGCCACGGGCCATACTTGAAGACAGTGACAGGACGGCTGACGGTGCGGACAGCGGCGGCGGTAATGAAGAGGATGTAGAAATCTCCGTCTTTATAGGCGAGGGCGATGAAGAGGCGGAAGACAAGGCCCTTGACCGGCAGAATAAGGACAAGGCACGGGACATACCCGTTATCAAATACAAGTTTCCCACCATAGATCTGCTGGACAAGCCTCCCCTTGAAGGCAATGAAGTAGATCTTGAAGAAATCCGGGAAAACAAGAGAATTATACTGGACAAGCTGAAACGGCATAAAATTGATATTTTAAGCATCAATGCCATCGTCGGGCCCACCGTCACCCTTTATGAGCTTGAGCCGGCGCCCGACGTCAAGATCAGCAAGATTCAAAGTTATGCGAACGATCTGAAAATGGCGACTGCGGCACATGGTCTCCGGATCATAGCCCCCATCCCCGGCAGATCTGCTGTCGGGATTGAGGTACCGAACAGCTCACGTGAAACCGTCTACATCCGCAGTGTAATCAACACCAAAAAGTTTGTGGATACAGAATTTGACCTGCCGGTGGCTTTTGGTAAAACGATTGAGAATGAAGTGTTTATGATCGATC
>JBBDRV010000042.1:0-10896 GCA_040905285.1 Balneolaceae bacterium
CTTACAGGAAATGCCGTTCCCGCCTCCCTTGCCATTGTCGCTTTCCTGGTGATGAGCAAGCTGATGGATCATTCGGGGCAGACAGAGGTTCTGGCGCTCGGCATCGCTGAAGTGGCCTCTGCCCCTGTCTTCGCCTTTGCTTCCAACTGGATTGGAGTTCTTGGCGCTTTTATGACCTCAAGCAATACGGCTTCCAATATTCTTTTCGCACCGCTGCAGCAGGAGACGGTTCAGGCGGTTGAGGAGCTTTCGGAAGCGACGATTATAGGTTCACAGAGTGCAGGTGGCGCTCTGGGTAATGCCATTGCCCCTGCCAATGTGGTTTTGGGAACCAGTACGGCAGGCATTATCGGCAGGGAGGGTGACGTGCTGCGCAAAACACTTCCGTGGGCAATCGCCGTAGCTGTATTGATAGGCGGACTGACCATCCTGCTCAACAACATGAATTTCACGTGAGGAGGCAGCTATGAGCAAGATGTGGATACTGGGAGTTACACTGATCGTAATGCTTGCATCTATTTTCCTGATCAGTTCCGGAACAATCGATGACGACCCCCGGTTGTGGTGGACCGGTCTGATCATGCTCGGCGCCGGCGGTCTGGTCCCTCCGTTCACCCGGTATCTTTACAATGAGGAGGAGAAGGAGGATCCAAAAGAAGAGAACGCGTCTTCACCTGATTCTCCCTCGTGAAGTGGACGTAAATTAATCAGAAGCTGATTTTCTGACAATCATGACCGGAAATTATAAAAACAACTGTAAAATCAAGGAGAGAAGATGAGAGATCCCAACGGCCCTTTGACAGGACGACCGTCTGTCCGGGCAAAACGCGGCATGATCGCCACCCCACATTACCTGGCGAGTACAACCGGCATCCGGATACTCCGGCAGGGCGGAAGCGCAGTCGATGCAGCTATAGCTGCCAATGCAGTCCTGTGTGTGGCTTATCCACATATGGCCGGACTGGGCGGCGACGGGTTCTGGCTGATCCATGATCCGGAGAAAGGTCTTCAGGCGCTGAATGCAAGCGGACCTGCGGCACGTAACGCCACTATAGACTATTACCGTGAACGGGACCATACCGAAGAGATTCCATCCCGCGGGCCAATGGCTGCCCTGACAGTGCCGGGAGCTGTTGACGGGTGGCGAAAAGCACATGAACGCCTGGGCCGGCTTACATGGAAAGACCTTTTTGAAGATGCCGTCCATTATGCCCGGGAGGGTGTGGCCGTCAGCCGGTCAGTTGCCGACAAGATATCGGAGGATATTCCGGTATTCAGAAAGCATTCATCATCAGCCCGTCTGTTTATGCCCGGTGGACAGGTCTTGAAGGAAGGTGACTCGCTGGTACAGCCAAATCTTGCAAAATCTCTGGACATGATCGCACGGGATGGAGCCCGGAACGGCTTTTATGAAGGGGCTGCTGCAGAGAAGATTTGCAAGGCTCTGAACCCGACCGGATCACCTCTCCGCCCCGAAGATTTCGATGCGTATGAGGCCGACTGGGTGGAACCGCTCACAACCACCTACCGGGGGTATTCTGCCGCCGAATTTCCGCCGAACACACAAGGCTTCACCGTCTTGCAGATTCTGAACATGATTGAAGATTATGACGTCCCGGCCTGGGGTGACGGCACGGTTGAGTATTACCACCATCTGGCCGAAGCGGTCAAGCTGGCTTTTGCCGACCGCGATGCCTGGCTCGCCGATCCTGATTTCGCTGACATTCCAATACAAAAGCTCATTTCGAAGGAATACGCCCGGGAGCGCAGATCGAATATCGATCCGGCAAGTTCCATGGAAATGGGGAAAATTGAACCGGGAATTTCTATGGAAACAACTCAACAGTCCCCTGGAGGAGGAGACACCTGCTATTTCAGTATTGTGGATGAACGGGGGCTGACGGTATCGGTCATTCAGTCCATCTTTCATGAATTCGGCAGTGCCGAAATCGGTGGCGATACGGGTATTCTGCTCCAGAACCGCGGTGCCGGTTTTAATCTTGACGCAGATCATCCTAACAGCCTGGAGCCGGGCAAGCGACCTTTTCACACGCTGATCCCCGCAATGCTGATGAAAGATGACAAGCCATATCTCTCCTACGGCACAATGGGTGGAGAGGGCCAGCCTCAAACGCATGTTGCCATGGTTACCCGGTTAATTGATTTCAACTATGATGTGCAGCAGGCCATTGAGGCTCCACGCTGGCTGATGGGACGCACCTGGGGTGTAAAAACACAGGACCTGTCTCTCGAAGGGCGCATTTCCGACGAGGTGGCGCGCGAACTGAAGCTGCGGGGACAGCCTGTCAAAATGCTGCCCGACTGGGATGACAATATGGGTCATGCACAGGCGATTCGAATTGACCGCGAACACGGTTTCCTTGAAGGGGGCGCCGATCCGAGGGGCGACGGATATGCCCTGGGCTACTGAGCCGGCAATAAAGAATGGGAACGAGGAGAGAGAGGCAACATGAAGAGAGAGGCAACATGGAGAGAGAGGCAATGACGAACATTAATTTTTAAAAAACGAATATATCTATGAACTCACACAGAGATATTTACTCGAGCGCACAGGGTGGAGGAATACAGCTTGCTGCAAGTGCGGACCGCTGGCATCTGTATGATGACTACGTTCATCTCTCACCTCATCATGCAGAAGACCTGCTGAAATGGAATGCGGAACTGAAGCCGATTGTAGACAATCCGGACAGGGGAGCGCTGGTCATTGTCGACATGCAGAATGACTTCTGTTCCCCCGGGGGATGGACCGACGCTTCGGGCCTGGACTACAATGGCTGTTGTAAAGCCATCCCCGGAATCCGGAAAGCCATTAAAACAGCTCGCAGCTATGGTATGTGGGTGGTCTGGGTATACTGGCAGAATAGAACGGACCTGCGCAATCTGGGCGCACCCACTCTTCACTCGTTCAAACATAACCCGCAACAGAAAGGTATTGGCGAGCAACTGAAAAACGGCCGTGTGCTGATACAGAACTCCTGGGGCGGAGAGATGGTGGACGAACTGAAACCTCTTATGCATGAAGAAGACGTCCATATCCACAAAGTCCGGATGAGCGGCTTTTATGGCACACATCTCGATCAGGTGTTCCGCACACAGGGCATCAATACTGTCTTTCTCACGGGAGTGAATACCGATCAATGCGTGACGACTACAATGGAGGACGCCTATTTCCGCGATTACAACGCGATCCTGCTGTCCGATGCAACATCCACCTCCAGTCCCGGCTACTGCAAGGATGCCGTGGTGTTTAATGCCAGACAATGCTGGGGATTCACGATGACAACAGAACAGTTTGCCAATGCGGAGACGTTCAGCCAGCAAGACGAGGAGACGGGGGAAACCGGCGAAAAATACCTGTCGGAAGAGCAACGGCTGTCGACAGATGCGTGACTGGCTTATCTCTTTTATCCCTGTTGCATTGCTTTCCTGTGTCCATATCTTTGCCAATAGAATTTCCATTTTAAATGAATTGCCGAGACGCAAATGGCTTTCCCTCGCCGGCGGTATTTCTGTCGCCTTTGTCTTCCTGCACATTTTACCCGAACTGCACGAATTTCAGGATTCGCTCAGGGATGCGGACCTGTTGCCGTTTTTCTTTGAGAATGATATGTATGCCATGTCCATGGCTGGCATTCTGCTGTTTTACGGCCTTGAACAGTCTATCATCCATCTGCAGACAGGCGCGCCGCCGAAAAAAGATGTGGGGGACAACGTTGTTTTCTGGTGCCACATAGGGATATTCGCATTGTTCAACGGTTTTATAGGATATTACCTGCATCATGAGCTGAAAGTGGAAGGAATCAGCTCACTGCTGACGTTCACTGCACTGGGATTTCACTTTCTGGTCAATGACTATTCTCTTTTCCGGCATCACGACAGATTATATCACCATACCGGCCGGTGGATCATGTCGGGAGCCGTCATAGCCGGGTGGATTGTCGGAGCAGGTTTTACCATCCCTGATATCCAACTGGCTTTGTTGTTTGCACTGGTTTCCGGTGCTATTGTGGTTAATTCCTTTAAAGAAGAGCTTCCGGAGGAGAAGGAAAGTAATTTTAAATTTTTTTTGATAGGCACACTGGCCTACACACTGCTGTGGATCCTGTAACCAGCCTCGTCCCCCCGTTGCAAAATCCGGATGCAGAAACGGAATCGAAGGATATGTGATCCGTAACGGACCGTACGGAATGCAGGTTTCGCGGAAATGGAGATGCAGGGCGATAGTCACTTTATAAATAAAAACCGCAATTGTGTAATGCCCTTCCCCTCTCATCGGGTTAGTTTTAATGTTTAACAAACATTCAATGTTTAACAAACATTCATAACGGCTGCCTGCTGATGATCCAACACAGCGTGATCCAACACAGCGCCTCTTTCATATCCGGCCTGATTCTGCTTTCCGGCCTTGTGCTTTTTTCTGCAGCAGATTCATCACAGGCCCAGAATGCTTCCACACCGGATTCCCGGCGGGATCAGATCGGCAGCGTGAATCTTCCTGATTTTGGAGTTAAAGCAGGAATAAACTACTCGAATGTGTGGGATGAACAGGGGCAGGAGTTTGTCACCGGATCGACGTATGGCTTTGCCGGAGGGGTCTTTCTCTCCATACCTGTAATAACGGTTTTCAGCGTCCAGACAGAACTCCTGTTTTCACAGAAAGGATACCGGCGTGAAGGTATTTTTCAGGGTGGGGATTTTATTTTTTCAAGGACGGCTTCCTATATAGATATCCCTTTCCAGGTGCAGGTGAATCCGGCTCCGTTTATTTCGATCCTTGCCGGCCCTCACTATTCTATTTTAATTTATGACAAATGGGAGGTTGACCGGGAAATCACAGATCCGGAATCAGAAGAGCTGACGGGAGGCGATATTCGGAATAATTTGATGGGTCTCGGTGGAGGTGTGGATGTTCATATTGACCGGGTTGTTCTCTCTGTACGCGCAGGCTGGGATCTGTTCTCCAATGAAGGCGACGGGCAAACGGACGAGCCCCGCTATAAAAACCGGTGGCTCCAGTTATCCGCCGGGTATCTGTTTTAGATGCCGGCCGCTGTTCAGATGCCGGCCACGCGGTCTCACTCCGGTTATCCCTCTTTGCAGGGTGCCTGTATTGCAACGGTGTCTGTAATACAGCGATGTTTGTAGTGAGTGGTGCCTGTATTTGCGAATGCGATACCTCCGGCAGGATATATGCTACAATAAAATCGTCCTTATTACTATTTATCTGCTTCCGAACTATTCCAATATTAAAGAGTTACTGAGAGTCAAAAAAACCAGCACAACTGAACGGGATGGTTGACCATCCAAAAGAATAACCTTAGAACCGATTACAGGAATTATGGCAAACGAAAAAGAAAAAAAAGAAGGTAAAATAGCCGAAGAGATAGAAGAACGGACCGCTCAAATACCCTCGGATGCATATCTGTGGACTGCCGTCAGTTTAATGGGATTATCCCTGACTTTAAAACTGTTGCAAAAAGATGACGTGGCATTATTTGTAGGTCAGTGGCCGGCCCCTATTCTGATAATGGGTGTCTACAACAAAATCGTAAAAACACAGGGATCAGACTGACATCCGGGGCCGGCCGGCTTCCTGCCGTCCGGTCCCCGGACACTCCGCCTGAATTTAATGCATGCGGCCCGTCAGCAGGCTATTCTAAAACAGAACCCAGTGGCCTGAGACCGTCACTGTGATTGAAAATGATTTTTATGGTTGCAAACATCGGCACAAACAGGATCATACCTGCCACTCCCCAGATTGTTCCGCCCAGTATTACTGCAACAATAACAACCAGAGCGTTGAGCTTTACTTCTTTTCCGATGAGAAACGGTTCAAATACATAGCTTTCAATCAGCTGGATCACAAGAATACAGAGAGCGAATATCAGTATGTAGGAAAGATCTTCAAAGAAAAGGATGGCAAAGATTACAGGCACAATCCCGCTCACAAGCGGACCCAGATAAGGTATCACTGTAATTAAAGCTCCAAAAAGTGTGACTAACAGGGCAAACGGAAGTCCAAATACCAAAAACGTGACATAATACATTACAGCCAGGGCAGACATCACTTGTACCCTCCCCCACAAGTAATGATAAACCACCTTGCTGATGCTGTTTACTGCATCCCTTGCATTTTCCTTTTCCTCTTCGGTCTCATGAAAGCTGATAAGAAAGCTTCTGAATTTCTCCCGGTACAGAAGCAGCAGGAAAACATAGATAAAAACAAGCATGAACTTGAATGCAAAGTCCAGTATGCCACCAATGACTGCGGCAATCCGGGATTCGATGCCGCTCCACAGGGCATCGCTTCTGCTGTCCACGATATCCTGCTGTTCTTCCGGAGGCACGCCCGTCATGGATGTGATTTGCAGCTGTAAACTTTGCATCGTTGACTGAATCTCCTCTCTGACATCCGGAAGCTGATCTGCAAAATGACTGATCTGATACATAAACAGGTAGGAAAGCGAGCCCAGACAGATGAATAGCAGCAGGGTGCTGGTCAGGGAGGACAGTGCCGTGTTGACCTTGTGTTTCTCCAGGAAACTGGAAAAAGGGACAATGAGCATAGCCAAAAATATACCGAAACCGAAAGGGATCAGAAATGCATCCAGATAGATAAACGCCAGAAAAACCGCTAAAAGAAAAAAGAGTAGCCTGTTGGCTTTTTTAAGGAATTCCATGCGCTCTTGTTAGTCAGTAAAGATGATGTTCCTGTATTATTAAAAAAAGTAGTCTTGCCCCTCTCCCTCATTTCGACAGAAAACCTGCTCGTGAATCTGTTTAATGAAAATCTGAAAGCCATAACCGGCCAGTGCAAGTCCCACCAGCAGATCG
The DNA here is from genome assembly GCA_040905285.1 of Balneolaceae bacterium. Classification (GTDB taxonomy): domain Bacteria; phylum Bacteroidota; class Rhodothermia; order Balneolales; family Balneolaceae; genus JBBDRV01. The sequence goes on from JBBDRV010000042.1 coordinate 6,856, forward strand.
TTCATATCAGTATTCGGTCTCTGGTATGCAGAAAAACCGCTAAGCTGTCTGGAGGAATATTCAGTCCCTGATGTTGATTTGCTGCGTGTACTCCCGAAAGTTATTGAAGAGGCGCCGGTCCTTACGTCCACCCGGATAACAGATATTTCCACCGGATTCATAGCACTTCGTACCATCTGCCGTCAGTTGCCAGAGAAGGCTGCCATTCAGCTTGATTTTTTCGGCATGCTTCCATAATTCATCATAGATTTTCAGTACTCGTTCATCTCCCCAACCGGGAAAACCGTATTCCCCCAGGACAAAAGGTTTTCCCTGATCTTTTGCAATTGCAGAATGATCACTGATCCAGGCTTGCTGGGCCTTGATTATCTGGCTGCTTAATTTGTAGCCGAATCCGTATTCGCTGGCATACCAGTGAGCGTTGCCATAATCGATTTCGGGGATGGCTGTATTCATGGTATAGCTGGTCCCTTCGCCGGAACGCAGGGCATACGTATTACTGTACATGTCAACAGAATATTCTGAAGGTATTCCCTCATCAAATCCCTCTTCTCCGGTTCCCAACAGATGATTGCTATCGATCGACTTTATATATTGCGCCATTTCCCGATACCAGTCCCTCAAAATAGCAGGATCTTCTCCGGGATTCCGGCCTTCGCCCATGATTTGCCAGGATAAGATGGCCGGCTCGTCTTTGTAGGCAACGCCCGTAACCGTGTTGACGCGGTTCAGTAACATCCTGATGTAGTCTTTGAACCATTTCTGAGTGTCGGGATGATTGAGAAAAAAAAACATGTTTTTATCCGGATTGGAGGCGCCGGCCCAGGTATTATACTGACAGATGCCTCCCAGTTCATTCCAGTAGTTGATGAAGGGAAGAATGAATTTAATTCCCCGCTGCTTCCCTTTGGCTATAACACGATCCAGATCCCGGAGAGCCGATTCGCTGTATTCCCCCGGCTTCGTCTGAATGACATTTTCCTCTGGATTATGTCTGCTGTATCCACAGTCATATCCATCATAAAAAGCCCACATGCGAACCACGGTGATACCTGCCTCTTCGATCGCATCAAACGTTCTGTCTACCACCCGGGGATCCAGTTTTTCATAGTTCGGCAGGTAATAGGCATTGGTGCCGGAAAACCGGAATTCTTCTCCGTTGACCACAAATTCTCCGTTTTCCGTATATACAAATGATGCTGCCGCATCGGGTGGGCCGGCATGGGTTGTGTCTGCCGCACCCGGAGAGCCGGCACGTACGAATGATTCTGCCGGGTCGGGTGGGCCGGCTTCATTCGGCAGGGATACAACAAGCATGCTCAGGCATGATAACAGGAAAGCACGGGCCATATTATCTCTCATAAAAACCATTTGATCTGAACGGGTCGTGATTGAAAATTACCGGATAACCGCATGTTGCCGGTGTCATCTGTAATACAATAAATATGCCATACCCGTCAGACGAACTCCAGCACTTACTCTACAGAGCTGCGCATGCGACCTTTTAACACATTGGAATCCCGCTTTCTCGTTCCGTAACACCGCTGCGAACCTCAAAAGTCGTGTTCCACTGTGCCAAAATCTCATCCTGCCCGCTTTCTGTTCCCAAGTCCGACAGACTGCTTGCACAGGTGCTATTCGGATCCTGATCAGAACCCATCGTAAATTTTTTATGCCTGTATAGGAAATTGTGCGGTCGCGCATGTATAAATACTACTCTTCCCGGCGTAACAATTACACAATTGTGTTAACGTGTAAAGGCCCTTCTTTTCATCAACATAAATATTACGACAAGAAGTTGGCACTTCATATGACCCCGATTCCTCTGCATATGAGATATGTTCAGACTTAAGTTCAAATTTCAAAGGAAAAATCTGATGAGAAATTATCGGTGGGGCATTTTGGGTACGGGGTCTATTGCCTGTGAATTTACCAAAGGGTTAAAGTCCGTTCCGGGAGCCGTACTCCATTCCGCCCACTCCAGAACGTATGAAAAGGCACTGCTATTTGCGGATTTATTTGGATTCAGGACGGTACATAAAGAGTTGGAAACGTTTTTGAATGACCCTGATGTGGATATCATTTATATAGCCACACCCAATAATCTGCATTCTGACCATGCCATCCGATGCCTGGAGGCCGGTAAACACGTCCTGGTCGAAAAGCCTCTTGCCCTGAATGTCGGGCAGGGGCAGGAGATCGTGAGGTCAGCCAAAAGAAACCGGCGTTTTTGCATGGAGGCTATGTGGTCCCGCTTTATGCCTGTCTATCGGGAGGTCCGGAGTTTGTTAAAGCAGCGTACGATCGGAAAAATTGAACATGTCAGTGCCGAATTTGGTGAAGCGATGATGTACAGCCCGGAAAGCCGTCTGTTTTCTCTGGAATCCGGCGGAGGGAGTCTGCTCGATTTGGGTGTTTATCCTATTTCCCTGGCTTTGATGCTGTTTGGTGAGCCCGAAAGCATTACCGGAGTTTGCAGAAAAGCACAAAGCGGGGTGGATACTCTGGACAGGATCTCTCTGTATTATAAAGACGGGATGGTCGCCGATCTGCGGAGCAGTTTTGATTGCCGGCTGTCGAACAGTATCTGGATCGGCGGAACAGAAGGCAGCATAGAAGTGCCGGAACCCATTTACCGGCCCGACAAATATCGGCTGAAAAAATATTCACCCGCCAAACCTGCTTCTGCCCCGGCTTACGGCATCCGGGATAAACTGCATCAGATACCCCTGTTTTCCCGAATACTGTCCGGATTGAAGCATTATCTGAAAGAACCTGTTACAAGACGCAGACAGACTCACCGGGTAAAGGTTGGGGGGAACGGGTATCAGCACGAAGCCCGGGAAGTAATGAGGGCCGTTGACAATGGTGAGACAGAGTCGGAGATCATGCCCCTGCACGATTCATTAGCTGTTTTGAAGATCACAGATCAGTTACGCAGGGAATGGGGAATTCGTTTCCCGGAAATAGATACAAAAATGGAATACTTATGACAAATATCGCGATAATAGGCTGTGGGTATGTATCTGATTTTTATATGAGTACACTCGCGGATTATCCGGATTTGAATGTGTGCGGCATCTATGACAAAATTCCGGAGCGGACCGCTCTGCTGTCCGGCAACTACGGGCATCGGGCCTATGAGGATCTTGAGCAGCTGCTGACAGATGAGAGGGTGACGATTGTACTTAATCTGACCAACCCGGGATCACACTATGACATTAACCGCCGGATTCTGGAGGCGGGTAAACACATCTATTCCGAAAAACCGCTGGCCATGGATTTGGAGCAGGCCATGGAGCTTTATCATTTAGCCCGGTCCAGAGGGCTGATGATCACATCAGCGCCCTGCAGCCTGCTCGGAGAACAGGCGCAGACGATGTGGAAAGCCATTCGTGACGAAGTGATTGGAGATGTCTGGCTTGTGTATGCCGAGATGGATGAAGGACCGGTTCATCTGATGGAACCTGAAAAATGGCGAAGTGCCTCAGGAATACCCTGGCCTGTGAATGATGAATTTGAAGTAGGCTGCACCCTGGAGCATTCCGGATACTTTTTGCCCTGGCTGGTTGCCTGGTTTGGCCCCGCAAAAAATGTGAGCGCCTTTTCATCATGCAGGATACCGGACAAGGAAACCAAGGAACCCCTGAATCCGCCCGATACCCCCGATTTTTCAGTTGCGACAATCAAGTTCGAAAGCGGAGTCGTGGCCCGGCTGACGTGCAGTATCATGGCCGAGCATAATCATGAATTAAAAGTTTACGGTGACAAAGGCATTATCGCACTGGATGAATGCTGGAATTACGGAAGCCCGGTTCGCGTGCAATATTACGACAAACGTGCCATGAATGGACAAAAACATCCGTTTGTACGTCGAAGTCCACTTCTGAAAAGATTGTATGGGCTACGCTGGGAAAAACTGCCGTTTGTGAAAGAGCCGGACCCCAGAAGCAAATGGCAGGGGCGGCGGCCGACCCTGTACTTTATGGATTTCGCACGAGGGGTCCATGAACTTGCCCGGTCTATTAAAGAGGAGCGGAC
>JBBDRV010000043.1:0-1764 GCA_040905285.1 Balneolaceae bacterium
AGGATACCGGGTTTATGGACGTGGATATCGATCAGATCAACGAAGGAGAAGACAGGACGGCGGAGGCCCTGACCGGTGGGCCTTATGCCAAAAATTCAGAGAGTGTGGGTATCTGGCGAAACCCAACTGTTGTCCTGGGCGAAGTCATTACGGAGGGCAGCTTCCGCTATGCGTTTACGGGGGATGAGGCGGCAGGGGAGAAGGCGAAGGAAGCCCTGCTGAAGTTCTGTTCCTTCGAGAAGTGGAACGCTGCGTATATGCTGGAGAACAAATTCTGGACCTATTACCCGGTCGGGTATATGCTCAAGCCGGTGGCCTACGGCTATGACATGCTGCATGACCTGCTCAGTGAAGAGGAAAAACAGTCTGTCCGTGATGCCATCATGGAAAAGGGGCTGAAGCTTTTTCACCGCGATATGGTGGAGATGAACCGGATGCCCTCCAGCAACACGAACCACATTGCGGTGATTGTCTCCGGCCACGGTCTGGCTGCGACGGCCATCTATGGTGACGAGCCGGACAATCCGGCCATGGAGCCGTACCTGTCGGGCATCATGGCCAAGGCGAAGGCGTTCATCGATCAGACCTACTATGAGGACGGCAGCTATGGAGAGCCCTTCACTTACCAGGCGATGGGCAGCCGGTCCCTGGTAGAAATATTTGCGGCTTTTGAACGCAATTTTGGTGTCGACTGGTCGACCACAACGGATGTACAGCATTTTTACAAATATCCCATGATGTCAACTCATACAAATCAGATTATGCGGCATCCGGGTTCCCTGGTTTTTGACCTTCTGGCTACTCATACCAGTGGCGGAATGCCGGATTACGGAGATGCGGGCAGTACCTACGATGGATTTACACAACCTCATTCGTGGTGGTTTATTTACAGGCTGGGCAATCCGTTTCTCTACCATTATGCCAAGCCGTACTGGGAAGAGGGAAATGGTGGTTACATGAGCTATCTCTGGTTTCGGGACGACATCACCCCGCGTTCCCGCGAGACGTTTCCCACGTCGCGAAAATTTAAAGCTAACGGGATGATCATGCGTTCCGGCTGGGAAGATGAATCCACCATTATCACGACACGGACCGGCCCTCACGCCAATCACTACCACTTTGACCAGGGAAGCTTTCAGATTATGACAAATGGGGATGCCCTTCTGGATGACCCTGGTGTAGGACCGGGCGGATATTATACCAACCTTGAATTCAGGGTCTACAATATTCATTCTATCGCCCATAATGTGATGCTGATCGACCATGATCCGGAGAGCCAGAAGCCGGCCCATTTTGACAATGGCATTGCCGCCCTCCGCGACTGGCCGCGGATGACCCACACCTTTGCCGGCGAAATTGCCGATGCGGTGGAGGAGGATCTGGCGACGGTCTACAAGGACAAGCTGGAGAGCTACACCCGTACGCTGCTGTATACGAAGTCGGGTCCTCTTTTCCTTTTGGACCGTGTAAAAAGCAATTCTTCAGAAGGTCATGTTTTTAACTGGATTTTTCATTCACGGCATAATCCGGACGGGCGTTCCCTGAGTTATGAAAATAACCGGGTATTCATCGACCGGCCGGATGCACGTTTGACGATGGATATACTGTCCCCGGATATTGAATCGGCACCGATCCGCGATGCCCTGGGAGCGGCCCGGGGAGGCGAACAGTTTGATGAAAGCTTTATCAGCCTGAACAGTCGGCCGGGCCTGACGGAAGCGAATTTCCTGGCGGTCCTGCTGCCGGAGGCCCGGCCTTCCGGCG
>JBBDRV010000044.1:0-10700 GCA_040905285.1 Balneolaceae bacterium
TTGAAGGCTGGTCGGTTGAAACAGATAATAATATCACGGTCGCCCTGGATACGGAACTGTCCGATGAACTGGTAAGGGAGGGGCTGGCCCGGGAGTTTGTCAACCGTATTCAGAACATGCGAAAGGAAGCTGATTATGATGTGACGGATCACATAGAAGTGGGATTTGTGGCAGAGGAGTTGATTCGGACTGCAGTTGCCACTATGAAAGACTATATTAAGACAGAAACTCTGGCAGACAAGGTTAATGCTTCCCCACTTAAGCAACCTGATTTTACGAAGTCATGGAATATTGAAGGGGGATCGTGCAAGATCTCTATTAAGCGTAATATCAACAAATAAATGATGTAATAATGGCTGGTTCAAAAAACAAAGAAAATTCTAAAGGACGTGTTTCTCCCTACAGCGACAAGGAGTTGGAATATTTTCGTGAGATAATCATCAGGAAAAGGGATGAAGCGGAAAAAGAAATGGAATCACTTCAGAGTTCTCTGCGTGAAAGCATGGAAAATGCCTCTGATGAATCTGCATACTCTTTCCATATGGCTGATGCCGGTACAGATGCACAGGAGAGAGAAAAAACCTATATGCTCTTTAACCGCACACGAAAATTTATACGCTACCTTGATGATGCCCTTCAGCGAATTGATAACAAGACGTACGGTGTCTGCAAAGTGACCGGGAAAAGGATATCCAAGGGGCGGCTGGAAGCCGTACCGCACACACAGCTTAGCATCGAAGCCAAGCTCAAACGGCGTTAAGTTCAGTTGATGCATTTTGACTCTCAAAACGAAAAGACTTTTTGTTTTATTTACCCCGGTCGTATTTATCTGGTTGTTTGATCAGCTGACGAAACACTGGGTCCGATACTCCCTGGAATTACACCGTCATGAAATTATTGACGGCTGGCTGGCTTTCAACTATACGCAGAATCCAGGCATGGCGCTGGGTATGGACTGGTTATCCACTCAATCGATCAGCGTTATTGCCATTACTGCAACGGTCGCGATCACCGTCTATATCCTGAAGACGCTGGAGAATTCGAACTTCGCCTATCTGCTGTGCATGGGGCTTATTCTGGGGGGGGCTTTCGGGAATATCACCGACCGGCTCGTTATGGGGTTGATTGAAGGATACGGAGGGATTCTCGACGGGCATGTTATCGATTTTGTGCATTTTACACTCACGGTCAGTGATACCCCTGTTTTTCCGTATATCTTCAATGTGGCTGATATTGCGATAAGTACGTCCATTATCGTGATGCTTGTTTTCCACAAGCGTATTATGCCGGTGGAGGAATCTTCCCGGCCAGGCGGGACTGAAAACGATCAGGCTGATCCGGAAAAGGATGGAGCTGAATCCTCTGAAAAAATACCTTCCCTGAAGAAAGAGTGACGAGGAATTTCCTGCAAGTACTGATACTTGCAGTCTGTCGGATTCAGGAACAGAAAGCGAATTAAATAAAGCCGGCATGCCTGGCCGGCCGCTGCAGCAGGAAGAAGTGTTGTGTAACAGGAGAGGAATATGCCTGTTATTCAAGCATCAGTGTCTTCAGAAACCCCTGCCCGGAACCGGGCTTGTCCAGCTTGGTGTGCGGGTGTTCCAGATTGACATGATCAACGGGAATGGATACTTCCTCCACCATTTCCAGTCCAAAGCTGTTCAGCCCGACCCTCTTTACCGGATTGTTGGTCAGCAGCCGGAATTTTCTGACATTGAGTGCGTGGAGGATCTGGGCGCCGACTCCATAGTCACGGTAATCCATCCTGATGCCAAGCTTCTTTTTTATTTCTTCTGTACTGTATCCCCTGTCCTGAAGCTGAAGGGATTTCAGCTGATTGATCAGGTCGTAATCCCTGCTCATCTGATCCATATAGAGCACCACGCCTTTGCCGGCCTGGTCGACCATTCTCATCGCCTGGTGGAGTAATTCCGTCTTATCACTCCGTTTGCTTCCGAATATGTCACTCAGGGGATTGGCGGAATGTACACGGACGAGGACAGGCTCGTCTTTTTTCCACGTCCCTTTCGTGAAGGCGAGGTGGGTGTCGCCCGTCGTCGTTTCCATGAAAGCGTGAAGAGTGAATTCGCCGTGAATAGTCGGCATGTCGACGGTCACTTTTTTACTCACCAGGGATTCATGCTTCATCCGGTAAGCGATCAGGTCCTTGATGGTGATCAGTTTCAGATTAAACTTTTCAGCGATTTCAACCAGCTGGGGAAGCCTGGCCATCTCCCCGTCATCTTTCATGATCTCACAGATGATGCCGGCGGGTTTCAGGTCCGCGAGCCTGGACAGGTCGATAGCAGCTTCTGTATGACCCGCCCGGCGCAAAACACCGCCATGTACTCCGACGAGCGGGAAAATGTGGCCGGGTTTCCGGAAATCACCGGGTCCTGCCTGCGGATTAATCAATTCCCGTATGGTACTGGCGCGATCGGAAGCAGATATGCCGGTCGTAGTCAGCGTTTTATGGTCGACAGAAATGGTGAAGGCCGCTTCATCGGGATCAGCCCCTTCAGCAACCATGTAGTCCAGATGCAAGTCGTGTGCCCTGTCAGGTGTAATCGGCACACAGATCAGTCCCCGTCCGTGCTTGGCCATAAAGTTGATGGATTCCGGAGTTGCATTTTCCGCTGCCGTCACGAAATCCCCCTCATTTTCCCGGTCCTCGTCATCAACGACAATGATAATCCTGCCGAGGCGGATGTCTTCAATGGCTTCCGGAATGGTATTGAACGTATAGTCAGACATATGAATCAGTGATATAACAGGTAGAGAAACGGTTTGCAATTACCTGTAATTGCCTGCCGGTGAGCTTATTCCCCTTTTTCCGGATTTACATCAGTAATAGCCCCTTTCTGAAAACGGATTTTCACTCCGCTGTCTACTTCAAGCAGAACAGTTTCGTCGTCCGAGGAATTCAGCTGGCCAATCAATCCGCCGGAGGTAACGACCTTGTCCCCTTTTTTCATCTCCTCGACTTTCTTCCGGATCTCTTTTTGACGTTTGCTCTGGGGGCGGATAATAAAGAAATAGAAAACAAAGAAGAGAGCCCCCAGAAAAAGAAGGTTGATAATGGCTCCTTGAGAACCACCGTCAGGAGGTGCCATCAGAAAAAACTGGATCAGGAATGTCATGAATAATGTATTTGGTTGTCAAATTTCAGATAAAGCAGGAAGGTGTCTGCTCAGACACCCGGCTCAAAAAGATAACATTTTTACAAGCTCGAACCAATGAGGCGGCTGAAACTGATTTTCCGGCTGAGATCCGTGCCAGCCACTGGTATCCGCATGCAAACATCACGAATGAAAACGCTGTTTCATTCCGGCTTTTTCCAGCAGCAGTTCAGCCGGACGGAACCGGATCCCGTGAGCCCGTTCCAGCTCTTTTAAAAAATCTGCAACCTCTTCAGCACCTTCGCGGTCGATATAGCGAAAGGGCCCTCCCAGGTAGGGTGGAAAGCCAAGACCGAAGGCGGCACCGAGATCGCCGTCCCGCGGATTCGTAAGAATATCTTCCTGCAGGCAGAATACGGCTTCATTAACCATTTGCATGGCCAGGCGAAACTGAATATCCGCATCAGAGTGTTTCCGGCGGTTTCTGTCCCCGAAAAAACGGTAGATTTCACTGTTTATTTTTTTCTCGCCCCGGTTTTCCCCGTAAAGGTAGAATCCCGCTCCGCTTTTACGGCCCCTGTAACCTGCATCAACCAGTTCTGCCGCTTTATTGGCCGTTTTAATACCCCTTTTCTCGAATACATCCCTGAGGATGCCCGAAATATGGGCACCCACATCGATGCCTACTTCGTCAAACAGGGTCAGCGGGCCGACGGGGAAGCCGAAATCCTTCATCGCACTGTCGATCTGGTCGATGGCAGCCCCTTCTCCCAGCAGAAGAAGAGCTTCGTTCATTAACGGGGAAAGAATTCTGGTCGTATAGAAGCCGGGGCCGTCGTTTACGACAATGATTGCCTTGCCCTGTTTTAAGCCTGTTTTCCGGGCTGCAGCTATTGCCCTGTCTGACGTGGCAGCTGTTTTAACAATTTCCAGCAACGGCATTTTCTGTACGGGAGAAAAGTAATGCATGCCCACTATATTTTCAGGGTATTTCGATCCGGCCGCTATATCAGTGATGGGCAGTGACGAGGTATTGGATGCGATGATGCAATTTCCGCCGGTTATCTTTTCAAGTTCTTTTATAATGCCTCTTTTAAGATCCAGGTCTTCAAATACAGCTTCAATGACGAGTTCCGATTTTTTAAAAACACCGTATGTGTCTGACGGGTGAACCCGGCTCAGGAGGGTATCTCTTTCGAATTCACTCAGGATGTTTTTTCCGACCTCCTTTTGAAGCCGGGAATAGATCTTTTTTTTCCCGCTTACAGCCTGCTCAAGCTGACGGTCTTTCAGCCAGACATGGAGTCCGTTGTCAATGCTTACTTCTGTTATTCCCGTCCCCATGAGCCCTGCACCGACGACGCCGATCTGCTGAATATCTTCCGCCTGATCTCCGCCGGGGTTTTTTTTTGCTTCGGTCATCGCAAAAAAAAGCTGAACGAGCGCCTGGGACTCGGGACTGGCGGCCAGCCGGCCGAAAATTTCCGATTCGTTTTTAAGGCCCGCCTCAAACCCTTCCCGAAAGCCGTGCCTTACACTCTCGATAATCTGTGGAGGCGCCGGATAATTTCCCCGTGTCTGCCGGGCCGTTCTTTTATGGGCCTGGGAAAAAATAATCAATCGCCCTGCCGCATTCTTTTCAAGAAGCTTCTCGAATATGCGGCGTTTATCTTTCCTTTCAACTGCTCGGTTTGCATATCTCCGGACAGCTGCTATTCCCGCCTGCTTCATTTTATACCGGTTTACAATTTCATCCGCAAACCCGCTATCAAGGGCAGGCCTGCTGTACATGTTCTTTCCTGTCAGCATATAGGAGAGCGACTTTTGAATCCCGATCAGCCTGGGCAGGCGCTGTGTGCCGCCCATGCCCGGAATGAGTCCCAGCTGTACCTCCGGCAGGGCGATCCTGGTATTTCTGTGATCAGAAAGGATCCTGTAGTGACAGGCAAGGGCCAGTTCAGTTCCACCCCCCATGCAGGAACCGTGGATACATGCGACGATCGGTTTTGGGAAATTTTCAACCCGGGACAGGACATGTTGGCCTTTGCGGCTCAATTCGCTGAATTCTTCAGGTGTCCGTTCCTGTGTGAACATTTTGATGTCGGCGCCGGCTATAAAGTTATCCTCTTTTCCGCTGACAATAATCGCGCCCCGCAGGCTATTGTCCTTCTTCAGATCATCCAGGAAAGCCAGGAACTGATCGATCAGTTCCTCATTCAGTTTATTCACCTTCTCTGAAGGATCATTCAGAGTAACTACGGCAACATTGCCCCTTTTCTCTGTCTCTATGATCGACATGTCTGGATGAGGTTGGATTGGAATTTAATGGTACTCTGTCCGGCTACAATCTTTCAAGAATAATGGCATGGCCCTGACCCCCTGCCGCACAGGCAGCAACCAGGGCCAGCCGGCCGTCTTCCCTGTGCAGCCGGTTAGCCGCTGTTGTTACCAGACGCGCACCGGTAGCCCCGAAAGGATGCCCCAGAGAGATGGACCCTCCCCATCTGTTCAGTTTCTCCATCGGGACCTCGCCTGTTTTTTGACTGCGGTTGAGTCTTTCTTTTGCGAAAGAAGTACTGTCAAGGGCCTTCAGAACAGAAAGTATTTGTCCGGCAAATGCTTCATGAAATTCGAAAACATCAATATCATTCAGTGAGAGATCCATTTCATCCAGGACTCTGGGAATGGCTACAGCGGGTCCCAGCAACAGCTCTTCATCCGGCGGCTGTGCAACATAGACATAGGAACGGAAAACAGCCTTTGGCTTCATTCCCAGCTCGTCCGCCCGGCTTCCGCTCATAATAAGGGTGGCCGAGGCACCATCCGTCAGTGGGGACGAGTTTCCGGCTGTGACCGTACCATGGGTTTCAATAAAAGCAGGTTTTAGCACAGACAGCTTTTCAAGGGAGGTATCTTCGCGGACTGTATTGTCCTGTCTGACCAACGTAAACTCCGGAGGTATCGCGGCCGGAAAGAGGTCACTGTCCAGATAGCCTTTCGCGGCAGCCTCTGCAGCCTGCCGGTGGGACCGAAGCGCATAACGGTCCTGCTCTTCCCTTGAGATGTCATACCTGGCAGCCATTTTATCACTGCTTACCCCCATGGTTTCACCGGTTGAAAATTCGGATATGGAAGGGATCTCGGGAAGCAGGTCGGAGGGTCTGAGCCCTTTGAAGAAGGATAGAAAATCACCCAGTGACTTGTATTTACCGGCCTGTAGGATCTTCTGCCTGAAGGTCTTTCGGAAGCGGACAGGTATATCCGACAGAGTTTCAACCCCTCCGGCCACTATAGTCCGTTGTTGTCCTGTATGAATTTTCTCAATAGCCGATGTTATAGCGACATTGGATGAGATACACGCCATCGTGGTGGTAAAAGCGGGGGTGCTTTCGGGCAGGCCGGCAGCCAGGGAGACTTCCCGCGCAATATTGCTGGTATTTACCTCCTGGATGACGTTGCCCAGGATAACGAGATCGATATCGGCCGGCCGTATCCCGCTTCCGGTAATCAGACCTTCAAGTGCCATGCGGCCGAGATCATAGGCTTTCAAATCCTTGTACCCGGTTTGAGACCGCTGGAAAGGAATCCGTCCTCCCGCCACCAGTACTGCCTCATGTTTAAAACCGGCCTGTGAATTCATTGCATGTATTTTGAAGCGCAGCTGTCAGGTTATTCTGTAATTGGTTACTACTCTGTATATTGGTCTACTACTCTATATAATAGTTGGATCAGGTAAATAAAAGTTATTTACAATGTTTGACAGAGAAACCGGTCCTTAAACTCAACGGGTCAGGCCTGGACGGACACCTCCGTCCGCCGCGGATTTATGCGGGTCAAACAGATGTTGTACCGGTACTGTACCAGCAATAATAAGAACTGAATAATTTCAAACAGCCCCTGAAAGTTCTTTGTGGCCAGTTGAATTTGTTCGTATATTTGCCGTCCCTGATCACTACAGGGGCGCTTAGCTCAGTTGGTTTAGAGCACCTGCCTTACAAGCAGGGGGTCGCAGGTTCGAATCCTGCAGCGCCCACTCTCTTCTAAAGTTTTGTGTTGCAATAGGTTATAACTTCACAATGCTTCTTGTTTGCGGCTCTTTTCTCCAGTCAATTTTTATCCGGTTACAAGGTGGTAACAAGGCAAAAGTGTTTAACCCCCGCGCTTAGAGAAGTAACCATGTTGCAAATTTTGCAACTTGCTTCTATCACGCATAACATCCTCGCACGTAGGGGGGTAATCCTTAAAGAGACTTTACAATACAAGGGTGACAACATTGTGGCAGGGTAGATAAAACGCGCCGGTTAACTAATCAGGCTTAATTATGTTAGGATCTCTTGTAGCGCTTATAATTGTTGTTGGGATAGTCTGGCTTTTTGTTGCCTGGGATCAGAATAAAATTAATTCAAATTCAGGGGCTGCCGGAAATACCGATTCTTCAGCAAATGCAATAAGAGGATATGAGATCCACGTCACGCCCGACATCAGAACAAGATTATCAGTATTAAACCTCAGGGGTAAAACTTTCAATTCACGGGCTGAAGCTGAAGCCCATACTTTTGATATGCGCGAAGCTATTGTGATGACACAGTCAAAATCGTGGGAGGAACTGGGTATTAACCTCCCTGAAATTGCTCCGGCAGACATATGGACAGACATCGGGTCTATGTCAGAAAAGAAGGTAGAGGCCTATTATCAGTTTTTAGAACGCCTCCGGGAGATTTTGGAGGATGAAACTTTAAACCCGGCAGAGAAGGTAAAGCTGGTTCGCAAGATGGATGATCCTGGTAGATTCAAAACAAAGCTACGAAAACAATACGGCCGGGATTTTCCTATTAATATGTTCATTGAGTCACTGGTTGAGATTGACGGCGTATCCGAAGCAGTTGCGGTGCAGTTATTCAAAAAAAAGATTTACACAAAAAATGACGTGTTGAAATTAAGCCGAAAGGAATTGTTGAAATTAAATGGAGTCGGCGAAGCAAGAGCAGATAAAAAATCACGCTGGTTAATCTCTAAAACCCAAAGACATGAGAAAAGCATATGTATTGTTAATCGTTATGATCACGTTTGTCGGCTGTGCTACTCCTGCCAATATATTAAGGTATGATGATAGCACTTATCCTCCGAAGCCTGATGATTTCACAATTAATATTCTTGATAGAGACAGCATTGATCGGGGCGTCATAGCTCAAGTCAATGACAGGCAAACATCTATAAAATCTGATAGTCAGGTAATGGAAAATTTAAGACAGGCTGCCCGGGGACTTGGCGGTGATGCGCTGATAGACCTTGAAACTGACACTGAGGATGTTTCACATGACTGGATACCGACCTACCAAACTGAATATAAGGCGCTGGTAATCGTCTATACAAAGGATGGTAACTCATGAAAAAACTACTACTCCTTCTCTTTATTTTGATTGCTGTATTTTCCCCGTTCTCTTTATTCGCTCAAGACACCACAGCGGTTGCCTCAAAGGGCTGGCAAATAGGGCTTTCTGCAGATGTTGTAGGCTGGTCGTCTACTGATGTAGATATGGAGCAAGAGATTGGCTGGGGAATTTCCGGAGACTTCGGTTACAACGTTAGTGAAAATTTCGGCCTTCAAATTCCATTCAGTATTTCTCGCTTCAATCCTTCAGACGGAGGGGATTACAATCAGTTTAAGTATGGACTTGGCGCAGAGTACCGGTTTGGGAGTGATCAAGAGAATATGCGCCTCCTAATAAACTCTTCTTACAATTCGATCTGGCTGTATCAAAACCTCCAAACCGGAGACCTGAATATTATAAGTCATGGCCCCGGAGTTGGTAGTGGGCTGCTTATTGATCTGTCAAATGAATTAAATTTGCGTGTAGGCTACAACCGGTATTGGTCAACTATAACAACTGTCACTATTGGCAGTGATGATTATGATGCTGATGGAGGCATGACAACCGGACAATTTACAATTGGGCTTGTACGATATTTTCAATGACTGCAGGTGGATAACTACAAATAGACAAAATGTAACAATTAGAAATTAACATGGCCGGAGGCCCGTACAAACAAGACGGATGGTACTACACTACCTGGTCCCGGAGTGGCAAGAGAACGAAGGAGTCTCTCAAAACGCAATACCTCCCGGAAGCCCGCAGGCGAAAGACCAAGCTCGAGGCCGATCACTTCAACGGGGTTCACAAGATAACATCCTCGCACGTAGGGGGGTAATCCTTAAAGAGACTTTCCCCTCATGGGGATTGTCTCCGGCCCGGCCTACTTGTATAGGGGTCGGGTTTATTTAATCAAACAACCAATTTCGATCTGGTTCCCCGATAGTATGTTTCACGGGGTCAACCTTCGGCATAGCATAGGGGAGCAGCTTGACCAATATTTCCAGTCTCTCTTTTGGTTCAAACTGTTCAAATGGTCGGGAAGGCTTTCCAACTCTTGGTGGAGCAGGTCTTTCAAGACCGTTCTCAGTTCTTTGGTTAGTTTGTTGGGGGTGCCTTTTTTTCGGCCGCCGGTTTTAACTCCTTTTGCCATATCTATTTTCGTCTACTTTAAACCTTCAGCGTTCAATATAACCATTCAACTCGGAAAACGACGAAAATCTCTTGTAATGATGGCGGAAAAGAGACTAAGATTCACAAGATGGGTAAGGGGGTAAGGGGGTAAGGGGGTAAGGGGTAACCCTCTTTGGATGGGGTTGATTACGGGAAAAATTTGTAAAAATCTTTGCGGTGACCTACACGAGCCAAATCAAGAACATCATTGTTCAAGTATAGACCAATTCTGTAATCGCCAATACGCAACCGGTAGCCATTCTTTTCCTCTTTAATCGCTTTCATATTGGTAATCTTATCCAGTGATGGAGCTTTTTCTATTTTCAGAATGGCCTTTTTTATTCTTTGGCGGGTGGGCTTGTCTTTAATCTTCGATAAATCTTTTGTAAATGCTTTGTGGAAGCGAACCTTCATTCTGCATCCAGTATGCTCATAACCTCTTCTCTGGTAGCGTATTCGCTTCGATCTACCTCTCTCATTAACATAGCCATGCCCATATCTTCCATTTCTTCTTCGGTAAGACTTTTGTTTTCGATACCCATTTTATCAGCATATTGCCGGATAAGGCGGGTTTCCTTACGGTTTTTGGTCTTTAAAATAATCGTATCCATAATACAAGATTCTCACTAATTTTTATTAGGTCATATTAGGTAACGAAAGATAACCCGTCAGAATTATGTTTCAAAATCTGGTTTATCTTCGAACGGTTAGCGTGTGGATCGTGTCGGTCTTCTGATCTTGGTGATCCGTGACCACCGCAGTGATGTTTATAAAGGCCTGTAGGTGGTTTCATAGCTACGAAAACGACGTAAATCTCTTGATAATAGCATTTGATAGCATCCAAAAAGTCAGCATTTGTCAGCATTTGAAAATCTGATGTTGTCTGTAGACTCTCCAGTCCAGGGGGGGTATCAATAAGAAATGATTTATCTCTCTGCAACCGACGGCCTAATCATTTTTTTCTCTCCGGACTCATTATGGGGTGGGGGGTATAAGTTCAATCACGACGTAAAAGGTCAACATTTGTCAACATCCA
>JBBDRV010000045.1:0-10683 GCA_040905285.1 Balneolaceae bacterium
CGACGCACTGTCGATAAGGGAACGTATTCTTGTTTCGCTTGAAACGGCTGAGCAGCTGGACCGTCCGGAGGACCGGAAACCCTACCTGACCTATGTGGTCATCGGCGGGGGACCGACCGGGGTGGAGATGGCCGGAGCCATTGCTGAAATCACCAAGAGAAGCATGATGCGTGATTACCGGAACGTACGTCGGGATGAAACGGGGATTTATCTGGTAGAGGCGGCTCCCCGTATTCTGAACGGATACCCGGAGTATCTTTCAGGCCGGGCTCTCCGCGACCTTAAAAAAATGGGTGTGACGGTGCTCCTGAATTCACCGGTAAAAGATATTGAAGGAAATGCCGTACAGCTGGGTCATCGCAGGATTAAAACGGCCAATATCATCTGGGCCGCCGGCGTGACTGCTTCGCCGCTTCTGAAAAGCCTTGACGCGGACCAGGACCGCCAGGGACGTATTAAAGTGAACCCGGACCTCAGCCTTCCCGGGTCTCCCGATATTTTTGTCATCGGGGATGCTGCCTACCTGGAAAACACGAAGGGCGAACCCCTGCCGGCAATTGCACCGGTGGCCCTTCAGCAGGGGGAGCATGTGGGTAAACTAATCAGGAAACAGAATCCGGCAACAGCCCGCAAACCGTTTCATTACACTGACAAGGGCAGCATGGCTACCATCGGAAGGGCCAAGGCGGTAGCGGACATCAGGGGATTTCGTTTCACCGGATTTATCGCCTGGATGCTGTGGTCCGTCGTCCACATTTTCTTTCTTATCGGGTTTCGAAACCGTTTCCGTGTTTTTGCAGAGTGGATGTGGTACTACTTCACATTTAAGAGGGGCGTCAGGCTGATCACAAAGAGGCCATGAACCGAACTGACCGTGTCAGATGGCGAACGAGGCCCCGCAGCCGCAATTTTCACTTGCATTGGGGTTGTCGAATGTAAATCCCCTGGCATCCAGTCCGTCCGGATAGTCGATCAGGACACCGTCCAGATAGATCAGGTGGCGCGGGTCGATTACGATGCTGATTCCTTCGCTTTCCACCTGCCTGTCCTCCCCGGTCTTGTAATCAAAGCCCAGTTTATAGTTCAGCCCCGAGCAGCCACCGCCTTCAACAGCCATCCTCAGGAAAAGTCCCTCTTCCAGATCTTCATCCCTGCGGATTTTATTGATCTGCTTGGCTGCCCTGGCCGTCAGGGTGACCGGGTGATCACTGACCGGGTGATCACTGACAGGCGCGTCTTCATGCACCTCTGCAGGGCTGTCTTTCTGCTTGTCCTCCTCACTATCAATAAGGGAGGAGATAACATCGTCCAGATTTTCATCAGGCATTGTCATAGGTAACTGCTTTATTTTGTTCGCTGCGAAAATGTAAAATACTCAACATTAGCCCGGGATGACAAACTAAGTATTCCGGCGCTAACCAGATTAACCAGTATCCTCGAGGACCGGAATGTGGTAACGTTTATCAAATGAGCATATTTCTCCACTGTTATCTCTCCGTATTCATTCAAATACCGGAATAACTTCTGCTCCCTGTCCCCGTATTCGAAGGTAACACCTTCTCCCTTCGTTTCATTTTTGAGGACTTCAATCATTTCGTCACTCGCCAGCATGCTCTCATCATGTCGTCTGATGAATACCAGCCGTTGATTTTTGCCCCTGATGTAAACCGGTTTGATCTCTGCTTCCGGCACCCGGATAACCATCACGTCGACATCTGAATAATGAACCAGTTCAATGGTTATGGAAATAGCGGGTTTGCAGATTTCAAGGGCCGCCTTTTGAAGGAGGTATTCCTCTTCAAAGTATTCCTGAATGCCGGTAACTCTTTTGTCGTCATCCACACCGATCAGTATCGTGCCCCCATCGGTATTGGCAAACGCGGCAATTTCACGCGCAATTTTGCCGGCATCCGGAGTTGTTTTCTTGAATTCGAGATAACTTCCCTCTCCCGTTTGAACCAGATTTCTCAGGTCTCCGGGATGCATGGAAGAAATGGTTATGGGGACGTCTGAATCATTCATTGCTTCGTGAATTGATGCATTAAGGATAACTACCGGATATAAATATTTGATGAAGCAGCCAACAGACTTCCTCAAATAATAATCTCTTCCTTAGCAATACGTGTCATCAGCTCATATAGTGCATCGCCTGGTTCAACTTCATGAAAAAGGACGTTGTACACCGCTTCAGTAATCGGCATTTCCACATGATTTCTCTCCGCCCAGTGGTGAACCGACCTCGCCGTTTTAATCCCCTCGGCAATCATGTTCATCCCGGCAATAATATCATCGAATTTCTCTCCCCTGCCAATCTTATAGCCGACATACCGGTTCCGGCTGTGTTTACTGGTACAGGTAACGATCAGGTCGCCCATTCCCGTCAGCCCCGAGAAGGTGTCCGGGGAGGCTCCCAGCATCGTCCCCATTCTCTTCATTTCGTGCAGGCCCCGGGTAATCAGAGCGGCTTTGGCATTGTCACCCAGTTCGGCACCATCCACAATCCCTGCAGCGATAGCCATGATGTTTTTCAACGATCCGCCAATTTCGACACCGGTGATGTCATGATTCAGGTAGACTCTGAACATCGGAGTCATAAAGGTCTCCTGGATAGCTATTGCCGTTCTTTTGGAGTAGGCAGCCGCAACCACCGTGGTCGGCTTGAAATGCCCTACCTCTTCGGCGTGACTGGGTCCATACAATACGCCGATCCGGTCTTTTGCCACCGTCCCTTCCAGCACATCGATCAGAACCCGGGACATCGTCATGAACGTATTCTCTTCGATCCCTTTGGAAACGGCAACTACCAGTTCGTCACCATCAAGGTAAGGCCTGATCGTTTCCGCCACCTCCCTCACTGCGTGTGATGGTGTGGCGATCACCACCATTTCGGCATCCGGCAACGCATCTCTGTAATCAGTCGTGCAGATGACAGATTCGGGTAGTTCGACATCACTGAGATAAGAGGGATTAAACCGGTTGGCATTGATTCCTTCGGCAACCTCTGTTTCCCGGGCCCAGAGAGTCACGCTGCGCCCGTTTCGGGCCAGAATAACGGATAAAGCTGTTCCAAAACTTCCGGCACCTATAATACTTATCTTTTTCACGCAGGACTCTGGTCTTCGTTAATACGGCCTTTTGAAGGTTTGAATGACGAAACTCTGTTTTCTGTCCCCTTCCAAAGCCTTCTAATATTAGCGTGGTGTTTAGCTATTATAACCAACGCCAGCACACTTGTAAAAATAAGCACACTGGTATCTATGGACCAGTCAAAAAATTTGATTAGTGTGAACTGGGAAAGCGGATAGACGATCGATGCGATCATGGTTCCCAGAGAAACATACCGGGTCAACAGTATAACGGAAACAAAAACAATGACAGAAATGCTGATCGACAGTGGCTCGATACCGTAAAGCATACCTGCCGCAGTGGCAGCGCCTTTGCCGCCTTCGAAAGAAGCGTATAGGGGAAACATATGGCCTGTAACGGATAATAGTCCACAAGAGATTTTCAAAAAGGAATCCATATCCCAAACCGCCGGCGCTACAGGTCCCGATCCGATATGATAGGCAATCTGGCTGATCACCGCAGTACAAAGAAACCCTTTTGAAAAATCGATCATAAGCACGGCCACCCCCGCCTTCCACCCTAAAATCCGGAACGTGTTGGTGGCTCCTGCATTTCCGCTTCCATAGTCCCTGATGTCTATACTCTTGTAAAGCTTTCCCATCCAGAGAGAGCTGGGAATTGATCCAATCAGATAGGAAGCCAGTAAGACAGTAACTAATGACAGCATTGGAAGCGTTTCCAGGGTTAATGGACAAGCAAAAACCGATAGATTATAATGAATTAACTTCGGTTAAGCGAACCTTGGGGATACTGAACCATTTTATCAGACATGCCGCTCGGCATGATAGGAAGAACGTACGAGGGGACCGCTTTCAACATGTTCGATGCCGCAATGTTCTCCTATCTCCTTGTATTCGGCAAATTGGTCAGGGTGAATCCATTCGACAACCGGATGGTGCATCTTGGTTGGCTGCATGTACTGACCAATGGTTAAAACATCCACCTGGTGATCCGCACAATCCTGCATCAGCCGGATCACCTCTTCCCGCGTTTCACCCAGCCCGACCATTATACCGGTTTTGCTTCGAAGCCCCTGTGCCTTGGTCCTTTCAAGCAGCTCCAGGGAACGCCCGTATTTGGCCTGCGGCCGGACCGTCCGGTAAAGGCGTGGAACGGTTTCAAGATTATGGCTTAAAACATCCGGCGGGGTATCGATAACAATTTGAAGGGCATCCCAGACGCCACGGAAATCAGGGATCAGGGATTCAATCGTGACTCCGGAAATTTCCTCCCTCAGAATCCTGTGGGTTTCGGCGAAAACCGGAGCGCCGCCGTCTTTCCGCTCATCACGGTTTACGGATGTAAGGACCACATGCCGGAGTTTCATTTTTTTTGCTGCATCCGCAACACGCCGCGGTTCATCCCAGTCAAGTTCCTGCGGGGGCCGCCCGGTCTTGACGGCACAAAAGGAGCAGGATCGGGTGCAAACGTCCCCCAGAATCATGAACGTGGCTGTACCCGCTCCCCAGCACTCCCCCATATTCGGGCACCTGGCTTCGGAACAGACGGTATTCAGATTATGTTTTCTGATCGTCTCTGAAACTTCCTTGAATTTTTCACCCGAAGGGAGCTTGACCCTCAGCCAGTCAGGTCTCCGCTGGCCTGGTGTACCTTTTTCAATGACGTCTAATTCCTTAATCATGCTCTGTATTGAAATTTCCGGATCTGTTGATTTTCGTTCGTGGAAGATACGAAAATTGCTCTTCGCTTTCAGGAAGTTTGGCCCCTTCTATATAGCGGATGCCGAATACCTCCGAGAAATGATGCAGCACCACCGCTTTTACGTCGGCCATATCCATTTTATCTCCTTTGAGCTCGGACAAACTGGTGACTTTTTTGTCGCTGATTCCACACGGCACAATGTGCCCGAAATAATCAAGGTCCGTATTCACATTAAAGGCAAAACCGTGCATCGTTACCCAGCGTGAGCAGCGAATGCCCATCGCACAGATTTTTTTGTCATCTATCCATACACCGGTAAGCCCGTCGATTCTTTCTGCTGTCAGACCGTAATCGGCACATACCCTGATTATCACCTCTTCCAGAAACCGGAGGTATTTGTGGATGTCGGTAAAGTAGCGATCCAGATCAAGAATCGGGTAGCCCACTATCTGACCCGGACCGTGATAGGTAATGTCCCCGCCCCTGTCATTCTCGACAAATTCCGCATCGATTTGTTTCAGCTCGGCCGTCCCTTTCAGTAAATGGGCAACGTTTCCGCTTTTGCCGAGCGTATAAACGTGTGGATGCTCAACAAACAAAAGTACATCATTGGATAAGGGCCCCCTATGCTGATCCTCACGAAGCCTGATTTTTTCATCAATCAGCCGCTTCTGTATACTTTTTTGAAGCTTCCAGGTGCTCTTGTAACGGGAGTATCCAAGATCATAAAACTCTATTCCATTGATCTGCCTCTCTGTGGGTATCCTGCTTTTCATTCCTGATTACACTAAAAAATATTGAAAGAAAAAGTAAAAGAGTCGTTCCTGCAGAGCCTGTCCGCGGCTTATTTTTTCGGTTTGGAACCCAGATGAACCCCTTCTCCATAGGCTTCAGCTGCTGCTTCCATAACCGCTTCGCTCATTGTCGGATGGGGATGTACGGCATTGATAATTTCATGCCCCGTCGTTTCGAGATCCCGCGCGACCACCACCTCAGCAATCAGCTCCGTGACGTGAGAGCCGATCATGTGGCAGCCGAGCCATTCTCCATACTTGTCATCAAAGACCACTTTTATAAATCCTTCTTCATGTCCCAGCCCTGCAGCCTTTCCGCTGGCGGAAAAAGGAAATTTTCCCACTTTGATATCGTACCCCTCATCCTTCGCCTGCTGTTCCGTAAGGCCGACCGAAGCAATCTGGGGCTCGCAGTAGGTACATCCGGGAATATTGTCATAATCGATGGAACCGGGATCTATACCGGCCAGTTTTTCCACGCAGACCGTGGCTTCATGGGTCGCTTTGTGGGCCAGCCAAGGTGCACCCGCCACATCCCCGATAGCGTAAATGCCATCTGCCGTTGTCTGATAGGTGTCCCGGTTGATTTTAATGGCTCCCTTTTCATGGTCAACGCCCGCTTTGTCCAGGCCCATATTTTCCACATTGCCGGCGACACCCACGGCAGACAGTACCAGGTCCGCCTCAATTTCTTCTGTCCCTTTGGGGGTCTTGACCGTCACCTTAACGCCTTTTCCTTTTTTCTTTACATTCTCTACAGAACTACCGGTAAAGATCGTCATGCCTTTCTTCTTGTATATCTTGCCGAGTTCCCTGCCGATATCCTTGTCCTCTATAGGGACCAGCGTATCCTGAAGCTCGACAATGGTCACATCTGTACCGATTGTATTGTAGAAATAGGCAAATTCAATGCCGATGGCCCCTGCGCCGATAACCACCATTTTTTTCGGCTGCTTCTTCAACTGCATGGCATCCTCATAGCCTATCACCATCTTCCCGTCAATCGGTATATTGGGCAACTCCCTGGGGCGGGCGCCGGTAGCAACGATAAAATGTTTGGCGCTGATGCTCTCCGTTTCCTTGCCTTTTTCATCCTGTACCGCAAGCTCCCCGGCAGACTTGAATACACCGGTTCCCATGAAAACATCAACCTTGTTGGCTTTCATAAGAAACCGGACCCCTTTGCTCATCTTGTCAGCCACCTTGCGGCTTCGCTTGATCACTCCTGGAAAATCAACGGAAAATTCCTTGACTTTCACTCCATAGTCAGCTGCATGGTCAATGGATTCATAAACTTCGGCTGACCGCAACAGCGCTTTGGTTGGTATACAGCCTATATTCAGACAGACTCCTCCCAGGTGCCTTTTCTCCACAATTGCTGTGTTAAACCCGAGCTGGGAAGCCCTGATGGCTGCTACATAACCGCCGGGTCCGCTTCCTATTACACATACATCAAATTCTTTTGCCATGATAAAACCATTCTGTTCTTAGTTATTGGTAACAATACTACCAGTAGTTAGCTCTTATTATCGGCTGTACGTCAGCAGGGGAATTTAAGGAACTTCCTTCAGATAATTAAATTATCCCCGAAACAGGCATCCAAATGATTCCTTCCCTGAAATCCTTCAGGCCATGGCTGTAAATTGTCAATCATTCTGCAATCTGCAATCTGCCCTTCCACCGCTTTGCTATTCTGTTGCAGTAACAATGAAGCAGTAACAATGAAGACGAAAGCACCTGTAAAACCGAAACTTCCCCCGGAACATTTCCCGCAGCCTGTCATTACAGTAAAGAGGACATGCCTGGATTTCTCCTGAAAACAGCAAAAAATAATCCGACCAATGATGATATACACAGGCTCAAATTCCCTGCTGGCGGCAACCCTCCTGGCCGGTATCCTGATATCCTGCGACACCCAGCCGACACAGACAGAAGCAGACGGGGAGTTTTCCCACGCCCGTAATCCGGGGTCATCCAATGCCGATTTGCTGACCGATTCGGATTTTGACCGGCTGGTGGTGGAAATCGACTATATGGAAGGGGCACGTCCGACCGATGAGGCCATAGACAGCCTGAGAGTATTTCTCGTGGATAAGCTGCAGAAGTCTGAAATCATCATCGAAGAGCCCACGCAGATCCCGTCCGGGGGCCAGGCGAACTATACGGCCGAAGATGTCCGGGATCTTGAGGAAAGCCACCGCAGCACGTATAGCGATACGGAAAGCAGAATACTGGCCACTTATAATGTGTTTGTGGATGGCGAATACAGTGACGGCAATGTCCTCGGAATTGCCTATTACAATACCTCCAATGCTTTTTTTGGAGAAACGATCAACAGTATCAGCGGCGGGTTGGCAGAACCGTCACGCAGAAAAGTGGAAGCCACCGTTTTCCGGCATGAATACGGCCACCTCATGGGACTGGTGAATAACGGGACGGAACTGCAGAGCAGCCACCAGGATGAATCCAACGGCGCTCACTGTACGGATGACGAATGCCTGATGCACTATGCATTCGAAACCGCCGATCTGTTTGGGAATCTCTTTGACGGCACGATACCGGATCTTAACGAATTATGCGAAGCCGATATCCAGGCTGTAGAAAACTGAAGCAGAGGAATTGATACAATGAACCGGTCCTGCTTAATCCTGTTTGTATTTAAACAGATTTTCAGCTCCCACTTTTTCCTCTGCCTGTCCGAGGGCGTATTGACTGTCCAATAACACGATTGAGTGGCCCTCGAGGTCCGTTGTTATATATGTGGAGTAGCTGCTTTCCAGCTTTTTGGCGATCACCGGATCGTCGGGCAGCCACCGTGCGGCATGATAGCTCATCGGCTGCATATTAAGCTCAACGTTATATTCAGTCAGCATCCTGTGCTCAACAACCTCGAACTGCAATACACCCACGGTCCCCAGCAAAAGCTCATTACCCACTCCGTGGGGCACTTCAAATACATGGACCACACCCTCTTCCGAAAGCTGCTTTAACCCTTCCCTCAGCTGTTTTCTCTTAAAAGGATCTTTTGTAGAAACCTTCATAAAATGCTCAGGGGTGAAAAGGGGAATAACATTGAAAACGACAGGATCAGATTCATAGAGCGTACTGCCAATCCGGAAGAATCCAGGGCTGAAGAGAGAAACAATATCTCCCGGGTAAGCTTCCTCCATAATATGGCGCTCATCCCCCATCAGGGTATGTGGCGTAGACATTCTGATCTTTTTTCCTGTCTGGGCATGGATCACTTCCAGACCGCGTTCAAACTTTCCGGACGTGATGCGGACAAAAGCGGCGCAATCCCGGTGATCGGGATTCATGTTGGCCTGCAGCTTAAAAATAAACCCACTGAAGGGCTGGTCTATCAGCCGCTGCTCTCCACTGTCGCTTCTGTAGCTCTGCGGTTCAGGTGCCAGCTCCCTGAAATATCGCAAAAATACGTCGAGCCCGAAATTGTGGAGTGCCGAGCCGAAAAACACCGGAGTCACTTCCCCTTTTGAAAACCTGTCGGGATCCATGCTTTCGAACATATCCTCGATCAGCATAATCTCCTCTTCAAGATGCTCTTTTTCAGCTTCGGAGAGGGTGCATTTTGCCAGCCCCTCTTCGATACTCACAATCTCGGTTTCCGCTTTTTTTGCTCCCCGTTCGGATTTTATATAGAGATGTATCTCCCGGTTGACCAGATCGCAAATTCCCTGAAAATTCTGGCCGTAGCCTACCGGCCAGCTGGCGGGTACCGCCTCTATGCCCAGCCTGCTTTCAATATTACTTAAAAGCTCAAGAGGCTCCATGCCGGGCCGGTCACACTTGTTGACGAATGTTACCACGGGCACCTGGCGCAATTTACAGACTTCAAATAATTTTTCAGTCTGCTCCTCCACCCCTTTCGCCACATCGATCACCATCAAACCTGAATCGGCTGCCACAAGGGTACGCAGCGTGTCCTCAGAAAAGTCCTTGTGGCCGGGTGTGTCCAGCAAATTGTATCTGATGCCTTCTTTTTCAAACCGGAGGACAGATGAGGTCACGGAGATGCCGCGCTCTTTCTCGATAGCCATCCAGTCCGAAGCGGCATAGCGTGATGCCTTCCGCTGGCGGATAGAGCCGGCTTCATGAATGGCACCACCGTAAAGGAGCAATTTTTCAGTCAGGGTGGTCTTTCCGGCATCCGGGTGAGAGATGATTGCAAAGGTACGGCGCGTTTCCGCCTCCTTCAGGATATGTTTGTTATCAGTAACTGTTTTTGTCATAAGAGGAAATAAATAGGTTCACAGACCGGTAAAATACGAATGATAACGGACCATGTCAGAAATATTCCACGGGTTCGGCCAGGGATCCGTTTTCCTGCAGATTACCGGCTGCGCAGACCGGATGCAGACTGCTCCGGTCCGGAACAAAACCGGCTGCGGCTGTCAGAAAGGGCCTTCGGGAGGAGATGTCAAAACAGTCCCAGCTGTTCATCCTGCCTGTCAGCCGGCCATTGAGGCAGCGGACCGATACTGATCAGCTTTGAAAGCTCCTGATGGAAATAGCGAGCCAGATTGGGGGCGTAAAAAGGGTCGGGTGCATGTATAAAGACATACGGGTGAAGACCGTCCCGGATCCAGTCCGCCACTACTATAGCCCATTCTTTCAGATAGGCCTGGTTATTCAGCACGTCATTGACTCCGACAAACCTCAGGAAAGGGCGGGATCCGGTTGAATCGAACCGGACAGGTAGCTGCGGCTTTTTCTGCTGTGCATCTTTCACAGACTGCTCACCGCCCTTTGAACTATGCAGTTTGCGTGTGTCAAATATGACCCGGTCGACGTTCAGGTCACGCAATACGTGAAGAAGATGATTTTCCATTTTCCCCCTGTCGTAAAAATCCGGATGCCGGACCTCTACCGCGTACGCGTAATCTGCCGGCAGTTTGCCCAATACCCCTGCCAGCTTGTCAAACTCGTTATATGAAAACCGGGAGCCGAGCTGAATATGAAAAGGGCCCGTATGCTCCCCGATCGGTTCAAAGAGCTGGATGAACTGCATAATTTCATCATAAACATCATTTAACCGCCTGTAATGAGTGATTTTTTGAGGAAACTTCAAACAGAACCGAAA
>JBBDRV010000046.1:0-10647 GCA_040905285.1 Balneolaceae bacterium
TTCCGTAACCCCGCTACGAACCTCAAAAGTCGTGTTCCACTGTGCCAAAATCTCACTCTGCTCGCTTTCTGTTCCCAAGTCCGACAGACTGCTTGCAGCTGACCATCTCATGTTAAGTTGCATAAAGCAGATAATACTTCGATTATTCAAACAGGAACTGTCAGACGGCCGGATCGCAATATTTTGATGATTTTTTATCTGTACCACCCGGATTTACCCGGCATAAGCCTATGATGACTCTCACTACAAGTAACAATTAAATATGAAAATGGCAAAAATACGCACCGACTGGACACTTGAAGAAATTAAGGACATTTATAACCTGCCCCTGCTGGACCTTATTTACAGGGCGGCAACTGTTCACAGGAACCATCATCATACGGGTGAAGTGCAGGTCTGCACACTTCTTTCGATTAAGACCGGTGGATGCCCGGAAGATTGTTCATACTGCCCCCAGTCGGCCCGGTACCAGACCGAAGTGGATGCCGAGAAAATGCTTGACTCCGACGTGATAATTTCCTCTGCAAAAAAAGCAAAACAGGCAGGCAGCACAAGATTTTGTATGGGGGCGGCCTGGCGAAATGCCCGCAACAACAGTGATTTTGACCGGGTGCTCAGAATGGTCCGTGAAATTACGGACATGGACATGGAGGTTTGCTGTACCCTCGGAATGCTGACCGGTGATCAGGCAAAAAAGCTGAAAGAGGCGGGACTGTATGCTTACAATCATAACCTTGACAGCAGTGAAGATTTTTATAACCGGATTATCTCAACACGTACCTATCAGGAACGGCTGGATACACTTGATACGGTACGCGAAAACAATATCTCCGTTTGCTGCGGCGGGATTATCGGAATGGGAGAAACGGATGCAGACCGTATCGAGCTGATACATAATCTGGCAACCATGCCGGTTCATCCTGAGTCCGTACCGATTAATGCTTTGATTGCAGTAAAGGGGACACCCATGGAAAACCAGCCCCGTGTCCCCTGGCATCACATGGTCAGGATGATAGCTTCTGCGAGAATTACCATGCCTGATTCGATGGTCCGCCTTTCCGCCGGGCGTGTAAATATGAGCATTGAAGAACAGGCCCATTGCTTTATGGCCGGAGCCAATTCAATTTTTACCGGTGAAAAACTGCTTACCACCTGCAACAATGATCTGGAGGAAGATAAACACATGTTTCAGCTGCTCGGTTTAAAACCCAGGGCTTCCTTCAAAAATGTAAAACAGGAGCATATTCCGGAATACCGGAAGGAATCATATAATTGAT
The DNA here is from genome assembly GCA_040905285.1 of Balneolaceae bacterium. Taxonomy (GTDB): domain Bacteria; phylum Bacteroidota; class Rhodothermia; order Balneolales; family Balneolaceae; genus JBBDRV01. The sequence goes on from JBBDRV010000046.1 coordinate 1,278, forward strand.
ATGCAACCCTCTGACGAACAACCACTGGGGTAACCCGGATGCAACCCCTACTGCTCCAGGAATGAAAGCAGGGTTTCCGCAAACTTATCAAACGATTCCAAATGGGGTGAGTGGCCGACATTTTCAAATTCTGAAAGTACAGCATCCGGAATCATATCGGCAGCACGTTTTCCCAGATCCGGGTAATATCCCATGGTACGGGCAATGGCGGGTTCTGCACGGTTGCGTCCCGGCGCTGTACGATCTTCCTGCCCTATTATCAAAAGCGTCGGGCTTTCAATATGAGGAAATTCGTGGATCACCGGCTGTTCATAGAACATCTGTGATGTCAGTGCGGAGACACGGGCAAGCCGGGGATAATCACCGCTGAGCGTCCACCTGTAGTGAACCTGTACATAGACTTCATATTCCGGTTCCCACTCCACATAATAAGCTTCATGGTATCCCCGGATCGCCTCTTCGGTGGTGTTTAAAACGTTTTCATATATCCGGCTGACCGGTATCCAGGGCGTTTTGATGCGATAATCTTCCAGCCCGATCGGGTTTATCAGAATCAGCTGACCGGCCACATCGGGATACATCAGTGCAAATCTGGCGGCAACCATCCCCCCCATCGAATGTCCGGCTACGGCCGCTTTATCTATGCCCAGGGTATCCAGCAGCTGCCGGGTGTGCTGACCCATCTGATGAAAACTGTAGTTCACATCGGGTTTGGATGATTTTCCAAAGCCTATCTGGTCGGGAACAACGACCCGGTAGCCATTCTGCGCAAGCAGGCGAATGGTATCCTCCCAGTAAGCCCCAAAAAAATTCTTCCCGTGCATCAGCAACACTGTACGTCCGTTGGCTTCACCAGTCGGTGCAACATCCATATACGCCATCCTTACATCTTTTCCTTCCATTTTTAATGAGAGGAATTCCGGCGGATACGGGTAGTCAAAATTCTCGAGTGCGATTCCCAGAGGTCCGGTATCAGAACGGTCCTGCGCCTGCAAATGCCGGGCCGGCCAGCCTGCAAAGAGGACAAAAAGAAAACCGGCCAGAATCAGGGAAACATATTGTCGGCCCGGTATATTTGCCGGTTTATTCAAAAGCCTGTTCATCTGCTTATTTACCTGCTTATGCAACAGTCTGTTCATCTTGTTCATCTGCTTGTTCATCTGCTTGTTCATCTGCTTGTTCATCAGTGTCATTGGGCAGCTCCCCAAATTTGTTTTACCATTACAGTTTTGAATATGGCAAACCTCGAAGCAAAAGGCCAAATGTGTTATTTCAGACGATTTAAAGCTGAAAAGGCCCCCACTAACCTGCCGAACTGGCTCCTCTATACGGCTATCGGAAAATTTCAGATGATTTAAAGCTGAAAAGGGCCCCCTACCGGAGCGTATCCGGCAGACTGTCGGGAACGCCGTTACGATCATAGATGGACCCATTTGCTTGACTTGTGGAATCCTCATCTCCGTCCAGTGCGGGTTCTCTTCCAAAATCCCATGGAAGCGGATCGGAGTCGGGAACGAAGTCTGTTGTATCGCGTTCAGGTTCCGGAAGGTAGGAAGACCCTGTCAACCGGCTCATCTGCCGGAGTATCCACCGGCTGCGTTCCACAGTGTATGGCGAGGGCGGTTCCACTCTCATTCTTTTGGGACTCGGCAGAACAGCCGCCAGACGGGCGGACGCATCTGCGTCGAGACCGGCCGGCGGAATACTCAGCAGCACCGGTGCAGCTCTCCCGACACCAAAAATTCCGGGGCCGAACTCCGCAATATTGAGGTACATCTCCAGTATCCGCTCCTTCGTCCAGAAGAAATCAATCATCACCGCCAGTCCCGCTTCGATTCCTTTTCTGAAGACGGAAGGTGAAGGCCAGAGATAGAGATTTTTAGCTACCTGCTGTGTGATGGTACTTGCCCCGCGCCGCCTTTCTCCCCTGCTGAATTCTTCAAGCGCATCATCTATCGCAAGCATGTCAATGCCTCTGTGATCCCAGAAGCGCTGATCTTCGGAAGCGACCACCGCCCATTTCAAATGTTCAGGCAACTCCTCACCGGATACCCAGTTTTCCCGCAGGCTGTAGCGGTCCATCTCCAGTGCATCCCAGTTTTCCTGAAGCGTGAATGCAGTAAAAGGCGGGTTTATCCAGCGAAGAGAAACGATCGACAAAACCAGCACCAGAGCAAATCCTGCCAGAATACCTGCGGCAATACCAAGATTCCGTCGCGGTCCGGCTGAAGCTGAGTGTTCCATTTATTTCCTTTTAATCCTTTCAATCTGCTGCAAGAGAGGGTTATCCTGTCTCCTGATCACTGTAGATATCCTGCAACAAGGCGCCGAGCTGCCTGTAGGCGGTGCCCAGTTCCCTGCGCGTAATACAGTACGGAGGCATCAGATAGACTACATTCCCCAAAGGCCGGATCAACAGCCCGAAATCTACACAGGACTCCTTGATCCGATTGCCGATGTCATTCAAATACCCACTTTCATCTTCGCTTTGAAGGTTAAAAGCTGCTATGGAGCCTTTGACCCTTGCCCGTTCGACAAAATCCATTTCTGCTATTTTACTCAGCTCTTCCAGGTGAATCTTTTCCATCCCCGTGAACGCCGGCTCGTTTTTCTCCATTAGATCAAGTGAAGCCAGCGCCGCAGCACAACCCAGCGGATTGGCAGTATAACTGTGGCCGTGCCAGAGAGTTCCCACAGGATCGCTGGTATTGAAAGCCTCGTAAATCCGATCGCTGCATACGGTAACGGCAAGCGGCAGAAAACCGCCGGTGATCCCCTTGGCAAGGCAGATGATATCGGGTTCCGTTCCCGACCTCTCTGCCGCAAACCAGGCGCCTGTCCGGCCGAAACCGGTCATAACCTCATCAAAAATCAGCAGGGTCTCATATTGCCGGCATATCCGGTGAAGTTTCTGCAGGAACTCCTCTCGGCACATGCGCATTCCCGCCACTCCCTGCACCAGCGGTTCTATAATGATACCGGCAACCGAACCCGGATCACCTTTAAGCTTTTTTTCCAGTTGATCGAGTATGTCATTTTCGCGATCCTCCACGGTTTTGTCCCCAATCCAGGTTTCAGGGTAAGACAGATAGTCCACTTCAAACATAAAATCATCGTAGACGCGCGTGAAGACGGACCGTGAACCTGCAGACATGGCACCCAGTGTATCCCCGTGATAGGCACCTTCAAATGCAATGAACCGTTTTCTTGACCTGCCGGTGTTGTGCCAGTACTGGCAGGCCACTTTTAACGCCACCTCAATGGATGTGGATCCGTTGTCGGAATAAAAGATCCGATTCAGCTGCCCCGGCAGCCGGGCTGCCAGTCGTTCAGCAAACCGTTCGGCCGGCTGATGGGAGAAGTTGGCGAAAATAATATGCTCCAGCTCCCGGGCCTGTTCATGAATGGCATTCACTATGTACGGATGACAGTGGCCGTGCAGGTTGACCCACCAGCTTGAGATACAGTCCATAATGCGCCGGCCATCCTCAAGTGTTACCCACAGCCCGTTGCCTCTTATAACTTTAAGTGGTTCAGGGGCATCTTTTAAAATAGTAAAGGGCTTCCAGATATTAGGATGCATGGGATAAAAAAGTTTTGGTGAAAGCTTCTTTCAACAGGACGGATGACAAATCCGGCAGGCGGGGAAAAGCATACAGCTTATCCACTTTTCCGAAATGACGTATTGCATCTTCATTGGAGGGATTCGGGGGGCCGTTAAGCACCACGCCCCAGAGGGGAACCTTGTACTGCTCCAGCATGCGTATGCTCAGGAGAGTATGGTTGATCGTGCCCAGTCCTGACCGGGCGACGAGCAGGACCGGCAGGTTCAATCTGTAAATCAGGTCCAGCATCGTATGCCGGCGGTTTACCGGGACCAGCAACCCGCCGGCTCCCTCCACAATTAATTTATTCTGACTGAAAACCGGTAATTTGAAATCGTCAAGACGTATATGGATACCTTCTTTTTCAGATGCTGCGTGTGGGCTCATCGGCAGACTCAGACAGAATTGCTCATCATAAAAGTAATTCTGTGGAAGGCTCGTCCATTCCCGTACCCGTTCACTGTCGGTCAGCGGCTCCGTGCCTGCCTGTACGGGCTTCCAGTAACCCGCGTTCAAACCTGCACAAAATGCTGACGACAAAACGGTTTTCCCCACTCCGGTATCCGTCCCTGTTATAAAAAGCCTGTCGGGTATCTGGTTGCTGCCGGTCATAAATCTTTTTTTAATGCCAGAAATACAAGATGCCAGGTAACCCTGACAGGTCCGGTTGACGACTCGTCCCAATGGCGCATTAAAAGTTTTAACTGGTCACGGGTCAGTTTTCTGTCATGGGTTGTTGAATCCGCTCCGATATTCTTCAGATAACGGAAAAATGACAAAGAATCGGGAAATTCGGCTGTATGTGCATCCTCGTAGTAATCTACCTGAACCGGACCTGTCGATAGCTTGATGACCATCTCCTCAGTGTCAGGCAGCGGATTACCCGTGTAGGGCAGACCCAGTTCCATGCACTTCTGCCGCCACTCCGGAAAAGAATCACTGCCCGGAAAAGATGTGAGAAGCAGTCCGCCGGGCTTCAGCGCTTCCGCAAAACGGCCGAGGGTCCAGGCGGGATCCCTGAACCACTGGGCTACGAAATTGCCTGTAACAAGTGCATATGTATCAGAGGATGGTTTAAAACGCTCCGCATCCAGAACCCGGAACGTCAGATTGCTGTTCGCCGGTTCCATCTTTTCCCTGCAATATAAAAGCATTTCCGGAGAAATATCTGTAATCGTGATAGTCCGGTCAGGGAGAAGCCGGGGCAGTTTCCGGCTTAGAAAACCTGTACCGGCACCGAGCTCAAGAACCGGTCCTTCCGGAAGAGTCATACACCACGGGGCCAGAGAACGGACAAGCCGGCCGGCCACCTCTTCCTGTATACGGGCATGCTGTTCATAAACATGCACACTATTTGAAAATTTTTCTTTTACTGTCAGAGTCATCGATCCGAATGTGTCTTATAATGCAAGATGTCTGGTGCAAGATGTCAGCCATCCGCTACCCGCATCTGATCAGGTATTGCGGATACGTTTTCCAAGATGCAAACCAAGTGCCGGTTTCAAAAATCTGTAACACTGTTCAGCATGTGTGAACGGCACACAATGTCCGGCCTGTTTAATTTCAAAATACTGACTATTATCCTGAAGATCAGCATACATGCTGCGTCCCTTTGTATTGGAAACAACTTCATCCGCTTCCCCGTGGATAAAGGTTATGCCCGGAACGCGCAGCAGCTTTTCCGGATTCAGCCGTGATGTACCCAGAATATCAAGGTCACTGAGAAGATTGTCATGATTAAATGTTCCCGGGAATTCTTCTGACGTCACCTTATCCGGGCTGAAGGCATTTTTATAAAACATGCGCAGTACTTCTCCCGGTTTCTCTACAAACCGGCTCAGCATCTGCCGCAGGACAAGACGCGACCGTCTGTTCTCTTCAGTGGCTGCGGGATGAAAATCAAGAAATCCGGATAAGACAACCAGGTGATCCGCCTCCGCCAGCAGCCCGGCCGGACACCAGTGAAGACCAAATGAATGGGTAAGCAGTACCTTTCGTCCGGAAGATTCACTGAAAGAAGGCTTGCAGGGCGGCCCGAAGTACCCTCTGTCCGCATGAATGAATCTGACTGCAGACGGTAATATGGACTCCCAGCCCTCCCATACATTCGGGGAAAAGCCCCAGCCATGAAAAGTAATCAGTTCTGTGTTCGCTCTATCCATTTTTCAATACCTCAAGCAGATTTTTTATTTCTTCAATACCGTGATGGGCATTCAGGGTCAGCCGCAGCCGGCTCCGCTTTACTGTCGGCGGCCGGATTGCCTGTACAAATACTTTTTCCTCGTACAGCAGCCGGGAGAGTCGGACGGACTCTTCTTCATTCGAAAGCAGTACCGGAATAATCTGTGACCTGCTATCACCGGTTTCATAGCCCAGATTTTTTAAACTGTCAGAAAGAAACAGCGTTTTCTCTGCCAGTAAAGACCGTTCCCTGTCCATACCGGGAATAAGATCCACGGCGGCATCCGCCGCACCGACAGAGCCGGGCGATGAAGATGTGGAGTAAATTACTCCAGAAGAGTAGTTTACAAGGAACACCTTCATTTCTTCTGAACACAATACAAATGCACCGTAACCACCTCCCGCTTTTCCAAACGTGCCCAGCACAAGATCGATATCATCACGGCCTTCAGTCAGACCCAGGCCGTTCTCTCCGAATACGCCGAAAGCATGTGCGTCATCCACCATCAGGTATGCACCGTATCGTCTGCACAGGGCGGAAATATCATTTAAAGGAGCCCGGTCACCATCCATGCTGAACAACGATTCTGTAACAACCCAGCAGTCACCATTGCGGCGGCAGTTTTTCAGAAGATACTCCAGGTGGTCACAGTCGTTATGCTGAAACCGCCTGAAAGGGGCATGGCTCAGTGTCGCCCCCTGGATAACACTGTTATGAACAGTTTTGTCGGCAAGAATCAAATCATGGCGCCCGGTCAGGGCCGGCAAAATTGTAACATTTGCCTGAAATCCACTTCCAAACAGCAGGCAGGCTTCGGCTGAGTACAGCCCCGCAATTTTTTCTTCCAGATCATGATGTATGTGAAGAGATCCGGATACCAGTCTTGAAGCAGACGAACTTGTGCCGTAACGTTCGGTAAATAAAGCAGAACGTTTAATCAGTTCAGTGTGAGTTGAAAGCCCCAGATAATCATTGCTGCAAAAGTTCAGAAACGCTGTTCCGTCGATTACAATCCTCTTCTTGCTGTTTTCATAGCTGACAGGTGTCAATGACCGCAGACGGGCTTTTTTTTCCCGCTGCAAAAGCCGGTTGTGTATCGTAGGATAATGTGCATTTTTCTTCACGTCATTCTATTGATACAAATTCATAATCCTCTGGATAGTCACCGGGAGTAAACGTGGAGTCGGAGCGAAAAGTCCGTCCCATCGCTCTGAATTGCTGAACAAACCTTCTTTTTTCCACGCCGGGTGCGAACTGGCCATATTCAATCATAAACAGTCGTTCCGTTTCAGGGTCGTAATAGGTGAAATTGACAAACGGCCCTCCCATAAAATCCCGGGTCATCCTCCAGGTACCCAGTGTTTCCCATCCTATCAGCCGGTCATCTCTCTCAATTTCCCTGGTCTCTATATCGCGGCGGGGGCTGTATTCTGTAGTGACATAGGATCCTTCACGCGTTCCCTGGACATAGCGTTCCATAATTGAATCCCTGGCTGCATTTATCCAGTTCTGATCAATCATATCCGGATTCTCGACCCCGTCTTTCCACCAGCCCCACATCCATCGGTCATTTTCGGGGAGAGCCCGCCGGAAGGATACGACATTGAGAGTATCTACTGTCCAGATATAATCGTGCTGCATTCGCACCTCCCATCCGTATTTTGTCCGGAGTGAATCGGAAAGGTCCGTTTGTTCTCCACGCCGGTAGATACTCTGCTGCCAGCGCTCAAGCTCGACAGCCATGGCATTTTCCACAAGACTTTCACCGGCATTTCTGATTTCTTCCGCCAGGGCAGCATCGTCAGTGGAGGTAAGTATCAGCGCCCATTGATCACGGTACCACTGGTCCCTGAGAGGAAATGCAAAACTTTCTTCCGCTCTCACTCTGTTCTCGATAGATTCACTCAGTACAGCGCGGATAAATGCCGAGGTGTTGGTCTGGTCATTAACCGGCCCGGCAAAAATGATATTCTTGAATTTTCTCAGCTCATCCAGCTCATCATTGGTCCTGAAGTCACGAAACCTCAGGGTGTACTGCTCTTCGGGGTTTGGAAGGGTTTCAACAGGTCTGCCGAATGTTTCCCTTAGGGCGTCAGCCGTGCGGCTGTCATGGAGCGTGGAGTCCATAACCACAAAGATAACGTGATTGTCACCAATCGCACGCTGGCGAAAGTCACCTTCGCATGCGGTACCGGAAAAAAAGGCCGCCCCGAGTAGAATAAGGATACCGAGACTACGCATCATGGGCAGTCTGTAGAATATTGAAACGTCAGCTGTTTCCATATTTCAGTTGTTTGACAAAATGATAAATTTTCTTTTCCCAGCCTTTGTCCGGATAGCATTCCCGGATGACATCGATCAGGGCGCTTCCCACTACGAACCCGTCCGATTGCCGGGATATGCGAACCGCGTCTTCATGACTGCGTATCCCGAAACCGATCAATTTCGGGTTCTTTTTTATACAGCGGTTGACACGGTCTATAAAACGCTTTACGGATCTCGCTATTTCATTCCCGTCACGGGCCCCCGTCACACCGGTTACCGATACACAGTAGACAAATCCGCCGGAAACGTCATCTATCCTTTTCATTCTGGCATCACTGGTATTGGGAGCAACCAGATAAATAAGCGACAGGCCGTATTGAGCCGCATCCCTGCTGATAATCTGCGACTCTTCAATGGGTATATCCGGAATAATCAGTCCATCCACCCCGGCGGCGGCGGCCCTGCTGCAAAATCTGGTCACTCCATATTTCAGGACCGGATTGATATAGCCCATCAGAATAACGGGGATTTCCGATTTACTGCGAATCTTGCGGACAATCTCAAAAATCTTCTCCATCGTAATGCCGTTTTCGATGGCTGTATTACTTGAATACTGGATTGTGGGTCCGTCAGCCAGGGGGTCACTGAACGGCATGCCCAACTCGATAATATCCGCTCCGTTAGCCTCAAATCCGAGAACAAGGTCAGCTGTGATCTCCACGTCCGGATAACCTGCCGTCAGGAAAAGTGACATTATTTTCTCTTCCGGCGGCTTGTTCCTGAAGAGAGACTGAATTCTGTTTTTTGTTTGAATCATCAAAGGTTTTCTGAAATGGTTTTCATGTCTTTGTCACCCCGGCCGGAAAGGTTGACTGCAACCAGCTGGTCCGGAGTGGTTTCAGGCATCAGTGTTTCAAGATAAGCGAAAGCATGGGCCGTCTCCAGTGCCGGTATGATCCCTTCCTGTTCTGAAACGAGTTTGACTGCCTGCATGGCCTGTTTATCTGTAATACCATGATAGCTGACTCTCTTCCGGTCAAACAGATAGGAATGTTCCGGCCCTATTCCCGGATAGTCGAGGCCCGCACTGATCGAATGTGCAAGCTGAACCTGTCCCTCATCATTTTGAAGCAGATAGCTGAGAGAGCCGTGCAGCACTCCCGGCGTGCCTTTTGTCAGTGTAGCCGCTGTCTGGTCTGTATCCGCCCCCAGCCCGGCTGCCTCTATTCCGATCATTTTTATATCATCGTTATCAAGGAAAGGGTGAAAAAAGCCGATGGCGTTGGAACCACCGCCCACACAGGCCAGCAGGTAATCC
>JBBDRV010000047.1:0-10611 GCA_040905285.1 Balneolaceae bacterium
CAACGGCCTTTTAAGCCGTGGGTCGTGGGTTCGAATCCCACCCGATTCACGCATTGAACTCTTTTATTTTGACTCTCTCTTGATTAACCCTTATCGGCTGATACCCGATAGGGGTTATTTTTTTTGGTGCGGCTTTTTGGTGCGGCCCACTCTCTCCTGTATTTAAAGGAATATCGTTGTCAATAGAAAGAGCATCCCCATCCCAAATGTCCCTTCCCCTTGTAAATAGCTGCAATTTGGTTTAATTTGTTTTTGCAACTATCTGAAATCCGGTTTTATGAATCTACAGATCCTGAATCCTTTACGCTGGAAGAAATCTTTTCTGACGGCCCTGCTCATCGCCTTCGTTGCTGTATGGTTTCTATTTATCGATACCTACAGCGTCTATACACGTTACGACCTGAATAAAAGGAAAGCGGATCTGGAAAATAAAACGGAGCAGCTTCGGAGAGAAATCGGATCGATTGAACAGAAACTCGAGAATCTGAAAGACAATCCCGACCTGCTGGAAAAAATTGCCCGGGAAGAATATGGCATGAGGAAGCCGGGGGAGACTGTCTACAGAATCAGGACAGAATAATTTCTATTCAAGCCGGCCTCAACAGGGTGTACAACCTCAAAAACCAGCAATGATCGCGATAGGTATTGATCTTGGCGGAACCAATATAAAAGCTGCCCTCGTCCATGAAGAGCACGGAATTCTTGAAAAAATCTCCATTCCGACGGAAGCGGAAAAAGGAGAAAAACATGTTTTTGACAGAATAGGTACGGCTGTTCAATTGCTGCTTGACAAACATCCGGCAACACCGGTAGGCATCGGGATGGGAACCCCAGGAATGGTCAGCCTTGACAGGACCGTGGTAAAAAACCCGCCCAACCTGCCCGGCTGGGAAACTGTAAAGGTAACTGACGAAATTGAAAAGCGTACAGGATACAGATGCATTATAGAAAACGATGCCAACCTGGCGGCTCTCGGCTCATCCCGGTTTGGTGCAGGCAGCAGCTTCGACAGTATGATTCTGATTACCCTCGGCACCGGAGTTGGCGGCGGGATTATCTATAACCGGCAGCTATTCCGAGGCACCACGGGTTCAGCATCTGAACTCGGCCATGTTATCATCGATTACAACGGCCCGTATTCCAACAGCAATACCCGTGGAGGAATTGAAGCCTATCTCGGACAAAAATTTCTCAGCCGAATTGCATCGGCTGCCATACGCCGGCATCCCGGTAATCCGTTGTATGCTCAGTTTCATAATAATTACAGCGAATTGGAACCGGTGGATTTGTTCAGGGAAGCTGAAAAGGGCAACAGACTGGCCGAAAATATCCTCAGGGAATCAGGCGAAAAACTGGGTTATGCGATCGTTAACTATATCCATATTTTGGATATTCGAAAAATTGTGGTGAGCGGTGGCGTTGCCAACGCCGGACAATGGCTGACAAGCCCTGCCAGAAAAACAGCTCTTGAAAATCTGATGCCGCCTTTTCATGAAGATTTTGAGATCATTTACGAACCATTGGGTAATGATGCCGCACTCTATGGAGCTTCCAGTCTGGCTCTTGAACATTTGTAAGTTGAATTTGCATGCGCAGCATACCGTCTGTATACGTACGATGCCTTAGCCCGATGCAACTTTTCTGCTGTATCGCCCTGCTGGTGGTATTGTTACCTGTGCAGTCAGTTGCCCAGGACAATGGTGACACGCCCGAAGAAGCACCGGGAGATACCCTGCCGCCGCCGGAAATGGAACCGGCAGACCTGGATACAGTACCGGACGGAATTTTACAGGAACCGTCGACACCGGCGGCACGACGTCAGACCTCTCCGGATGCCGTAAATTTTCAATCCAGTGATTCACTGGTATTTCGTGCCGGAGATGAAAAGAAAGGTATCCTGTACGGGTCTGCAAATGTAAGTCAGGAAGAGAACCAGCTGAGTGCAGGGAAAATATCCCTGTTCCTGAATATAAACGAGGTGCATGCCCAAACCGATGACCCTGCAGACACACTCTCATATCCCGTACTTACGCAGGGGGACAGGGACCTGAAAAGCAGACGTATCCTGTTTAACTATGAAACGGAACGTGGAAAATTCGATGCGGCTGAAGTACAGGTAAGTGACGGTCACCTGATTGGCAACAAGGTTAAAAATGTATCCAGAACAGAGGTGTTCGTCGAAGAGGGAAGGTATTCCACCTGCCCGCCTACCCATATGTATTACTACATCGAGGCACAGAAAATGAAAGTGGTCGACGAGGAAGAAATATTTTTTACCAATGCCCGGCTTTTCCTGCTTGATATTCCCTACCCCCTCGTCTTCCCCTTCGGATATGTACCGTCGGGAATGGATAGCCGTCAATCGGGACTGCTCGAACCCACATACGTATACCAGAATACCTCAAGCCGGGGAATCGGCCTTCAGAATCTGGGCTGGTTCCAGTATTTTAATGATTATCTGGTCGGCCAGACCTCCTTTGATCTCTTTACGTCCGGTACATTTTTCAATGAATCCCGCATGCAGTACCGTTCCACCAACCGGTATAACGGTACCGTAACCCTTGGCTATTCGTCAGAGAGGGGACTTGAATCCACCGATCCGGATTATTCCGAAACAGTGAACCGCAGGGTCGGCATTCAGCACAGCCAGGACTTATCCCCGTATGCCAGTCTTAATGCCAATATCAACCTCAGGACGGCTGACTATTACCAGCGCACCTCCTACGATATCGACGAACGTGCAGAAACCAGCAGTTCCTCAAGTCTCACTTACCGGTACCGTCATCCCGAAAACACGTTTAATTTCAACATCACCAACCGCCTGAACCAGCAGTTCACCAATAATACCACGCGGCTGACGGGGCCTCAAATGAGCTTCAGCCTCCGGCAGTTTGCCCCTTTTGAAAGAGATGACCCTACGGCAACGGAACAGCGATGGTATGAAACCATTTCGGTCCGCTACAATAATGATTTTGATACCAACTACAATTTCCGTCCGACTGACGGTGCGGATGCGGATATCAACTGGTTTGAAGCCCTTCTTAATCCGTCGAGCCACCGCGAGGCAACCGGGGATGACAGGCATATTGAGTACGGATTCAGGCAACAGGTCCAGACTTCTGCAAGTAACCTGATTCCAAGCCAGCATCTTAACGCAAGCAGCAGCCTGAACATCACCGAATACTGGTATCCCACAACCATCCGTCGGGAGTGGAACGAAGAAGAGGAACAAGTTGAAACGAGACAGGTAAGGGGATTTGCTGCAACAAGGCAGTTCAATACCGGAGTCAACTTCACAACGACATTTTACGGAATTTCCCAGGCACAGATAGGCAATCTTGAAGGATTCAGGCATACGCTCCGGCCCAACATCGGCTTTTCATACAGGCCGGATTTCAGTGATGAACGCTGGGGAGTCTATCGGGAAGTACAGGTCGATACCACGGGCCGCACCCAGGAGTATTCCATTTTTCAGGAAGAGGTTTTCGGAGGCCCGGGACGCGGTGAACAGATGAACCTGAATTTCGGGATTACGAATATTTTTGAAACCAAACAGGTAAGGCGCGACTCGACGGGTGAAGTGCAAAGCAATAACCTGCGCCTGATCGATAATCTGAGCCTTAGCTCCAGTTACAATTTTGCCGCTGACAGTCTCAACTTCAGCCAGGTTAACGCATCCCTGTCAACACGGGTTATTGAAGGTGTTAATTTATCGATGTCTGCCAATTTCTCTCTCTATTCCCGGGACGATCTTGGCCGCGAAGTAGACCGGTTCATCTGGCAGGAGACGAATAAATACCTGCAGCCCCTGAGTTACTCGATCAGTGCAAGCTATTCCGTCAGCAGCGGTCAGGGGGGGGGGCAGAGGATCACTACGCCCATGTACGGACCTTACGACCCCCTTGACCAGGGGCTGTTCGGTCCGGTAGACGTCCGATTTAACAATCAGCCGATCCAGAACTTTTCATCACCCTGGTCGGCAAGTTTCAGTTTCAGCTACCGGTGGAATTATCAGTTCGAACAGGAAGCCAGAAAGTCAGCTACCCTGAATGTCAACAACATACGGTTCAATCTCACACCAAAATGGGATGTCAGCACGAGACTTGGCTACGATTTCATTGATCAGGAGCTGACGCCCTCCCAGTTCAGTCTGACACGCCGCATGGTTTGCTGGACAATGAGCTTTCAGTTCAGCCCTTTTGGAGACTTCCAGTATTATTTTTTCCGGCTGAGCATCGACAGCGGCCAGGTACAGTCTCTTTTCCAGAAACTGCCCCTGCTGAACAATCTGGAAAGGAGCTCCTCACCGACAGGACGGGCTCCGAGATTCTAACACTACTCAGGCGGATGATTTATCGGATATCGGCCCCGGCCCGCCGGATGTCGTCGGCCCGCCGGGCAGCTGTCCGCCGGGAAACCGCTGATCCATGTACCGCACGATGTATTTTCCAAAGATGTCAAATTCAAGATTGACAGTATCTCCTGCAGACCGGTTTCCCAGATTAGTATAATCCCATGTATATGGGATGATTGCGACAGTAAACCGGCTTTCTTCAATCCGGGCGACGGTGAGACTGATACCATCAACGGTTATGCTTCCGCGCCCGACTATATACGGACCGTATTCTGCAGGATACGAAACCGTTATCAGCCGGTCATTCCCCGACTCCTCTATTGTTTTAATCGTTCCGGTTGTATCGACATGGCCCTGCACGATGTGCCCTTCAATTGCCTTATCCAACGTCATCGACCTCTCCAGATTCACTTCATCCCCTTTTGCCAGATATGCGAATGATGTTTTGCGCAGGGTTTCTTCAACACATTGAACGGAAAAGGAATTTTCGTTCCGGTTTATCACTGTAAGACAAACACCATTGATGCTGATACTCTCATCAATGTGCGTATCAGAAGCAAAAGAGCACGCTATCTGCAGCTCACTTCCCCCGTTCACCGGTTCAACCTGATCGACAAAGCCTGTTTCGGTAATGATTCCTGTAAACATCTGTGTTAAATTTTAGCTGTTAACAGCATATCCTTCCCTACCGCCGTCCATTCAACCTGGCGGAAGGGACGTATGTCTTCCATTCTGTTGATATCCAGCCCCAGCAGCGACCGTGTCCCCCCACCGAGTAGTTTAGGAGAAATGAAAAGCTCCAGCTGATCCACCAGTCCCGCTTTCAATAAAGCCGTGGAGATGGCCTGCCCGCCCTCTACCAGAAGAGATGTCACACCTTCCCTGCCAAGGGCTTCAACAGCCGATTTCATATCTGTATGGTTTCCGGTCTTATCGGCAAGCAGCACCTTTCCCCGGAAATAATCCGACTGCATCAGCTTGAGCATCGGATCGGCTTCAGCCTCAGCCCGCTCCCTATTATAAGTGATTATGATTGTTTTTTCTTCATACTTGTCGGAAAAGAGGTTGAGATTTGCTGATAAATCGAATGGCCCGTCCACAACTACCCGTATGGGCTGCCGGCCTTCAATATGCCGCACAGTTAAAGTGGGATTGTCCTGTTCTGCGGTATGCCTGCCGACCATGACCGCATCGTAACCCGATCGCCACCGGTGAACCAGCTCTCTGGATTCAAAACCCGTTATCCACTTTGAATCCCCGTTGGGGGCAGCGATGTATCCGTCTGCTGTCTGTGCAATTTTCAACGTAACCCACGGCTTTCCGAATTCCGTATAATGGAGGTAAAAACGGTTCAGTTCTTCCGCTTTCTCCTTCAACAGTCCCGTCTCGACCCTGAACCCTTTTTTTTTCAGATAGGAGACACCCTTTCCGTTAACCTCGGGATTCGGATCTTTCATGGCTATTACAACCCGGCTGAGCGGATACCCGCCAATCAGATTTGCGCAAGGTGGTGTTTTGCCCTGGTGGCTGCACGGTTCCAGAGTCACGTACAGGGTGGCTTTCTCAAGCTTTGATTCGTCCTTTACGGATCTCAGGGCGTTCACTTCAGCGTGGGCCTTTCCAAATCTTTCATGAAATCCCTCGCCGATAATATCCCCTCCGGATGATACGATAACACATCCTACCATGGGATTCGGTGAGACATAGCCGGCCCCTTTTCCTGCAAGATTCAGGGCCCGCTGCATCCAGATATTGTCATTTTCAGTAAATCCCATATAAGCTCCCTCACCGGGCTGTGAGCTGTATAATGTTTTTCACTATTCAACGAAGTAAATTATTCACATAAAAGAAAAGGGCAAGAGATGCTGATCCCCTACCCTTTTTAAACAATTAAACAAGAGGTTACGTTACGTACTACTGAGACAACAACAAACTTCTGTTGTCACTAATTCTGGCATTATCTTTTAACTGCTCCAGCCAGACAGTATTGAAGACCATATTTTTCTGCTGTTCCAGCCCTTCGCGTATTTGCCGCTGTTCCCGGGCATCCATATCAGCCGGATCAGCCATCGTCACCTCGTCAATGTCCAGCAAGAACGCGGCATTGTTGCCTTCAAGTATACCGGATCTTTCCCCTTCACCCAGGCCGAAGACAGTGCCGATTATACCAGGTTCACGTCCGGCTCCGGAAATTGAGTTTCCCCCAAAGCGGATATTACGTGCTGTTTGAACTTCACGACCGGCTGAGGAAGCCAATTCCTCCAGTGAACTGTCACCCTGGAACTGGTCCCGTGCTTTTTGGACAGCGGCCTCCCTGCGTTTCCGGTCGGAGAGAACGTTTTCAATCTGTGAACGCACCTCCTCCAGCGGCCGGGGACCGGCCGGGAGTACGTCCGTCATACGGACGACCAGAAATTGATCCTGCAGCTCGATCGCATCGGAAATCTGACCGCTATCCATTCTTTCCAGTTCATTTACCAAGGGCCGGGCTTCACCAATACCGGGTACCACCGGAACTCCGCTGGATGCACGGCCTGTTTGAACTTCGTAGTTTTGCGCCTCCGCTTCCTCTTCAAATCCGTCTTCACCGGCGAAAAAACTGAATTCCCCTGCTTCCTCGGCCAGCCGGTCAACGGTCGCTATCGGATCCGCCGTCACCCGGTAGGATAAAACGGCAAATTTGATCTCCCCGTCTCTCTGATCCACTTTCTTGAATATATGCGGATCTCCGTTGATCATGTACAGGTCGCTCACTTCCCCGACCTCCAGGTCAATAACGGGGCTGTATTCATCCCGCATGTCATCAATACCCACAAAACTGTCGCTAAAAGGTACAGCCGACTGGTACTGCTGCAGAAATTCCTGATGGTTTTCCGTCTCCCAGAACTGATCCCTCAATCTTTCCACATCCTGCTGCGTCCGAAGGGTATCCTCCGGTGTAGGTGTTTTATCAAAAGCAACATACTGGAACCTGTATGATTCATTGCGGTGGAAATCATCCCGGTTATTCTCGTAATAGTCCCTGATTTCCCCATCAGTTACGTCGATTTCATTATCGTCGATTTCACTGTAGGGGAGCCTGATAAAGCGAATATCAGCAAAACTGTTATCCTTTACGTAGGCTTTTTCAATTTCCTGCCGGCTCACCCTCAGACTGGATGTAATAAAATTGGACAATTTTTGCTGCTGGCGATTTTGCCGCAACTGCTGCTCAATCATTACCCAGATGTCCTGATTTTCAGGAGCTTCAATAGCGGCCTGCAGGGCAACCTTGTCTATCCTTCCTTCTTCATCCTGAAACTGCTGGCGGATAAAAGGATCCGGATTGTCCCCGGTTATCATATTCACCAATTCCTCATCCGTGACGACAATGCCCAGCTCATCCATCTTCTGTGAAATCAGGCGTTCCGAAACAAGATCCTCCCACGCCTGCTCTTCAAAATTTGAGCGCATGTCTGAAGACATCGGAGCATTGGACCGTTCGTTGTACTGATCCACATAGTAACTCACCCTGTTGTTGTACTCCTCCACAGAGATATTGTCCCCATTCACCGATCCCAGACTGGACGGGCCTCCCGCCATCGCATCAAAAACCTGTGTATCCTGTAATACCCATAAAATTCCAAATGAAAAAATCAGGACCCACAAAATGACAGGGGTACTGTTCCTCATTTTTGCCATTGCACCCATACGCGTAACCTCTTCTGAAATCTTTGATTTATATCAATAAGCAGTATTTCATTTTCTCCCGAACGAAACACCAGCGTGTATTTGCGATTGCAGGGCCGGGATTCGTCATCAGGAGAAACAGGATAACAATCCGAAAAAACAGTTATGCCCCGATTTTGGATCCGGGTTCGTCCGTCCCGCCTGCTTTCTGCAACTGACCGGTAAACCTGAATTATTCAAGCTTGGAATATACGGCAACATGCTGCGAAGAGCAATGAATGCCTGTTTATAACGGAGAAAGACCGGCTTCATTTTAAAAAACTTCTATCAGGTTCATGTGCCGGAGATACCTGCCGGGATTTTCATTAATCTCTTTTATCAGGTTACGGAGTTCGATAGACAGGCTGTCGGCATTTTGATAAAGTGATGGATCATTCACCATCCTGCCGATCGTTCCCTCCCCTTCATTGACCTTGTACAGAATCTGGTTCAGCTGATCGACTGTACTGTCCAGCTCCCTGCTGACTTTTTTTAATTCCGAGGATGACTCTTCAAGATTGGTCATCAGGCTGTCTATCCGCGGCCTGTTATCAGTGGACATGGTATCCAGCTGCGCCATCGTCCTGCCTGCGGATGATATTGCATCGCTGAGTTCCTGCTGCCGTGCTGCAAGGGTCCGGCTGATCGCAGCAGTCGCCGTCTCAATGTGACGGATGGACCGGCCAATGGACTGGCGGCTGTCATCGTCGAGCGTATTGTTCAGCTGGTTCAAAAACTGATTCAGTTCGCTGAACGACTCAACGGCACTATCCCCTATCTCGTGGCCTCTTTCTCCCAGACCTTCCAGTACGGAATCCGTATACACACCCTCAATTTCGCCCCCGAATGCCACACCCGTACCGGATGTTCCCCGCTCAATAACAATAGTTTTTCCATCAAAGACACCCAAAGAAGTAAGTTGTGCCCGGGAATCTTCGGGTATGTCCATATCTGCCTCGATGGACATAACCACCCTGACATGGCCCTCCGGCATGAGCTCTATATTTTTTACCGATCCGATTTTCACCCCGTTCATATAAACCAGGTTTCCGGAACTGAGTCCGTCAACCCGTTCAAATGTGGTTACCACCTCATGAGTTTGCCGGAAAACGGGGATATCACTCATATAGCGAAACCCGATATATGCCGCAAAAACCGCCAGAATAACAGTAAGGCCTATTTTTAACTCATTGCTCATCACTTTTCTCTGTACATTTTTTAACCGTTACCGGAATAATGATCTTTTCAGCAGCCGCGTTCTTTTGATGCACATTTATCATAATGCACATTCATGGCCATATTTTATTTCCTGATCTGGTATTCGCTGGCAGTCACAAAATCCATTAACTGTTTGTGGTCGCTTTTTTTCAACTCCTCGGTTGTTCCATGCCAACTTAGTTTTTTCTCATCCAGAAAAGCAACTTTATCAGCCACTTCCAGCACACTGTGCATGTCGTGTGTAACAACAATGGAGGTAATATTAAGAGCATCAGACATAGCCGTGATCAATTTGTTGATCTCTTCGGAAGTCTGGGGATCAAGACCGGATGTCGGTTCATCATACATCATATACGCCGGCCTCAGAATGGTTGCCCGGGCCAGTCCGACCCGTTTTCTCATCCCTCCCGATAGTTCCGCCGTCCCTTTCCCGGCCGCCGCCTCCAAACCGACAAGTGAAAGAGCTTCATACACCGTCCGGTAAATTTCCTTTTCCGACTTGTCGGTAAAATACCGAAGGGGAAAGGCTACATTTTCAAACGTATTGATTGAATCAAACAGGGCGGAACCCTGGAATAAAACACCAAAGCGCTGCCTCATTTTTCTCAAATTCACATATTCCTGCCGATGGATATTTTCTCCATCTATCAGGACCTCACCGGTATCCGGATATAACAACGCGTTTATATGCTTCATCAGGACGGATTTGCCACACCCCGACCGGCCGATTATGGCCACAGTCTCCCCCTCTTCAATATTGAACGAGACATCCTCCCAAACCAGAAGATCATCAAACCGTTTTGTTAAATTCCTGATTTCAATCATATGCGTATTTTTACAGAAGCAGGATGGCCAGTAAAAAATCTGCCAGCAAAACGTACATACAGCCCAGTACCGTCGCCTGGGTTGTGCTTTTACCGACACCTTCCGCTCCACCCGTGGCGTAATATCCCTTATAACAGGCAACCGAGGTAATCACAAAACCGAATACGAATGATTTGACAAACCCGAATAACACATTCCAGGGCAGAAAGAACATCTTTGCTCCCTTTATGAATTCGGCAGCCGGCACCGCCGAAGCTAACGTACCGGCAACAATACCACCCCCTATGCCGAAAATGCTCGCCACAATGTAAAGCACCGGAAACATGAAAAGCCCCGACAGGACACGGGGAACCACCAGATAGGAAACAGAGTTAAACCCCATCGATTCCAGCGCATCCACCTGTTCGCTGACTTTCATTGTTCCGAGTTCTGTTGCAATTCTTGCCCCGACTTTACCTGCCAGTACCAGACTGGAAATAACGGCAGCCAGTTCAATAAGGATGGAT
>JBBDRV010000048.1:0-10611 GCA_040905285.1 Balneolaceae bacterium
TAGACAGGTAGGCGCCCATCCCGATAAGGGCAAAGGCACTTTTAAAGATCAGGGCGAACCAGGTTCCAAGTCCGCCAACCGTACCGATCATAGGCCCCAGGCTTCGGTCCAGAAAATAGTAGGGACCGCCGGCCCTCGGCATGGCTGTTGCCAGTTCAGATGCGCTCAGCATAGCCGGCAGTACCATAATCCCCCCAATGAAATAGGCAAGCACGACGGCAGGCCCTGCTTCAGCACTTGCAAGTCCCGGCAGAAGGAAAAATCCGGAGCTGAACATCGCACCTGTGCTTATGGCATAAACATCAAAAAGGTTCAGCTCTTTACGTAGTCTTTTCTTATTACTTAAAACCGGCATTAATCATCTGTTTTATATAGTAAATTATCAATGAGAAAGGATCTTTAACAGAGCCACCCGCACAGAAATCCGCCTCAATACACATTTCAGTACTGACGGAGTTATCCATGATATGACAACCGCCACTAAAACAATAGTGGAAAACATATCCTGAGACAATATACCCAGTCTCAAACCCATAGTTGAAATAATAATTCCATGACCCTGACACTCCAGACGCTTGCGGCAATAGCAAGCAGGAGGAATAACAACCTCAACCATCAGCATCTGAACATCATCATGCGGTCCCGGTGGAAAAATTTCCATTCGTTCCGGCAGCTTTCTATCCTGTATTATTCACCCACAAATTCGGTTGTGGGCAAGACGAAGTTGAAAGCCCCGAAACTATCTATTTATTCCCTGATATGAAACAGAGCTGAAGGGGAGATCCTACAGATCACAAACCAATTTTCAGCTGTTGTAGACCGTCATCAGATATCTGAAAATCTCTTTTGCAGATTCTGATTTTTTAATTTTTTCAAAACCTTTTCCCGGTTTAATAAGCTTGACTATGGTATTAATAGCCTTTAAATGTTCCTCGGGTGACAGCTCTTTCGGACTTAGCAAAACCAGTATAATATGAACCCGGCTGGCTGTCTGCTCGACATTGACACCTTTCCTGTTTATCCCGATAAAAAGCATCTGTTCATTCACCAGGGACGTATGGGACTCAAAGAGAATCACCCCAGGCATCACCTCCGGTGAATAACCGGACGTGTTTTCAAGAAGGCGCCTGGTGATTCGCCGTGTATCCGCATTTTTGAAATCATTTCCATTCTCTACGATCTCCGACAAAATATCCCCCAGCCCGGTACTTTTAAAACCGGTTGTAATTCTGTTTTCTCTGAGGAACCGCAGTTTCCCTTTTTCGCCCTCCCCGGTGATTTCAACTTCGGAGGGATAGACTGTTATAAAACTCAGCAGCGGATATTTCTGGGCCAGAACACGTGGAAGTCTGTCAAGAGCAGGACGCCATGACAGTGTCCTTTCACGCGCACTTATTAAAACAAAAAGATCGTCGTCTTTCCTGTTCTCCTCAAACCAGGACGGAAGATTCGACCAGAGATTTATCTCCTCATAGTCTATCCCTATATCCGGTTTAACGTTATCTATCTGCTTCCGGACATAAGGAGATCTTTCCTCGGTGGAGACCACCACCATATCCCCGCCGATCTGTTCCGCCATGAGCTTAAGTGAGCGAATGGCTCCGGGAAATCCCATCTCCAGAGCTGCAAACGGGGGAATTGCCACCACTATCCGGGCAAAGGTATTTACCGGTTTTTCGAGTTTTGAAACCATAAGCATTTCATCCAGCTCCTCAAGAAGCTGATCCAGAATGGTTCCAAAAATACGGCGGCGGGTGGAAATCTCGCCATTCCATCCGATGATTACATTTGATATTCTTTTTTCACTGACCGTCCTGGCGATCCCCTTTGCTATATTCAGGTCAATGCTTGTAGTGGGATTAACGGGGACCTCGGCTGCTGCTGCATGGATCACAGCATGACTCAACATACTTTCGCCGCGTGCCACCTGTGCTTCCACATCTCTTCCATCTCTTGCAACGGTCAGAGGAAATACCGGCTGATCGGAGTTTTTATCCCTGACCATAAAAGCGATATCCATCAGGGCGTCGGATGTTTCCGGATTTGCCAGTGGAACGAGTATTCGCTGAGGAGCCTCTGATGGCTCATACGGCTTCTTTTCTTCTTCCACAGCCACTTTTCTGCCATAGGCTTCAACCAGCCAGGGCCCGATAAAACAGGTTAAGAGTATCATTATCACGACTGCGTTAACCGCTGTCGTATTAAAGAAACCCAATTCATAACCGATCAGGGTCACGGCCAGTGTTGCAGCAGACTGGGGCACCGTCATTCCGTAGATAACCCACCCTTCCGCATTTGAAAGTTCGGAGAACCGGGTTATCAGAAAGGATGCCAGCCCTTTTCCGGCAAATACCAGCGATGTGAAAATAAAAGCCTTGCTCCACACATCCCGACTGTCAAGTACAGCCACATCGACCAGCATCCCCACGGAAATGAGAAAAAACGGGATAAAGAGGGCATTGCCTACAAATTGAATCCGGCTCATCAGCGTACCGCTTTCCGGAACCAGGCGGTTGAGCAGCAGACCGGCCATAAACGCGCCTATAATCGGTGCCAGGCCGGCCAGGCCGGCCAGCCAGGCTGTGGAGAACAAAACCGCTACCATAAAGACAAAGTCTGTATTGTTTTCATATTTTATATTCCGGAAAAACCACCTGCCGAGCCGCGGCAAAATCACCAGGGCTGCAACTGTGAACAGCAAAACAGAAACCCCGAAACCGGTCCAGTAGCCGGCTCCGGAAGACTCGCCCGCCGAACCCGCTACCATTGCAAGAATGCCCAGAGAAAGAGTATCCGTAACAAGGGTTCCCCCCATGGACATCGTCACCGCCGTATTCTTTGTAATACCGAGACGCTCTGCAATAGGATATGCGAGAAGCGTGTGTGATCCTACAATGGAACCCAGGAGAAGAGATGTGGCCACTGAATACTCCAGCAGGTATACGCCGGCCAGCAAAGCAAGAAATTGAGGGATAAAGAAGGATATCAGTCCAAATTGTATGCTTTTGTTTCTAAGCTTTTCAAAGCGGTTCAAATCGATAGAGAGGCCCGCCATGAACATCAGGTAAAGCAGGCCGACTGTGCCTAACAATTCAATGGTGAAATCCCGTTCAAGCAGTCCCAGCACACTCGGGCCCACAATTGTCCCGGACAGAATCAATCCGACGATTCCCGGAATCCTCAGCTTTTTAACGGCTATGGGTGCCAGTAAAATAATGAGCATGACCAGTGCAAATATCAGCACAGGGTCCGTAAATGGCAGGGAAATATCAAATCTGTCATTCATGTAGTCTGTCTTTCATGTAGTCTGTATTTCATGTCGTCTGTATGGAGTGTTAACTGCGGATTCCCCCGGGTGCAGTCCCGCCGGATACCAGTCAGAGAGTGCAAAGAATACATGTTTGAACCCTAAAAAACCAAGCAGTAAAACGGAATACAGGCCGGTGGGGTGAAAATCGGCTGGGTTTTGCCGGTTTATAAAAAGGAATCACCTCATGTTCAGATATTATGCATAATCGCTATTAAAAATCTCTCCGGAAAATCGTGACCGCCACCGCCACAGAAAGACCGTGACTGACATCCGCCACAGAGGTGTCGGAATATCATAGAGATCACTATTTTAAGGCATATATTCCTTTTGATTCATTCAACCTGGTCAACCCGATACATTCGACGCAGTCGATTACTCCAACTATCCTGTAAACAAGAGTGGTTCATGATCAACAGATTTTTTTTATACCCCTTCCTTGCGCTGTTGATTCCCCCGTCTCTCTACGGGCAGGTTGAAACCGGTGTCCAATCTGAAGAAACGCAAGCCATCGAAGCAGCCGTTCCCCGCTCGGATATCGAAATGCATATACGTTTTCTCGCAGCCGATGAATTTATGGGCCGGGATACAGGATCCCCGCAGCTGGACATCGCCGGACGATATATCGCCACATGGTTCAGGACCAATGGTGTCAATCCAGCCCCCGGCCAAAAAAATTACTACCAGTCTGTCCCTTTCAGACAGATGAAAGCCCCCGACAGCGGTCATCTTGCAGTCGGGGATTCCAGCTTTGTTCTTGCCCGGGATTTTATCATCCTGAATTCGCCGAGGGGAACATTCGAAGGCCCGCTGATTGTTCTGGATTACGGCAGTGACAGTGAACTGGAGAACGTAAATGTTGAAGGGAAAGTGGCCATTGTCAAGGCAGGCATATCGGGACAGGTTGCCCCCCACCAGTGGCTTATGAGTACAGAGCAGAAGAACAGGAGCCTGAGGGAACGGGGAGCCGAAGCTGTTATTGAACTTTATGACAGTCGGCAGATTTCATGGGAAATGCTCTCGGGCTTTCTGAATCGTGACCGACTGGAAATAGCTGATCAGGAAGAGGGCGATGGAGAGTTGCCTCATCTCTGGCTCAACAGTGCCGGTAATGACCTGCATGCCGCCTTTCGCGGCATGCAGGGAGCGGACGTCACCATCTCTGTGGAGGGTGACCCATCAGCAGTCATCACCAGTAATAATATAATAGGCTATGTAGAGGGAACGGATCCGGAACTCAGGGACGAATATGTATTGCTGGGAGCTCATTATGATCACGTCGGCACAAAAGAACAGGAAACCGGAAATTATATTTACAACGGGGCCCGTGATAATGCGGTCGGCGTGTCTGCCATCTTGCTGGCTGCACGCTATCTTGCGGCAAACCCTCCAGAGAGATCCGTGATTTTTGCCGCATGGACTGCTGAAGAGATCGGTTTGCTCGGCAGCGGATATTTTGCAGAAAACCCCGTGGTTCCCCTCGAACAGATTATCTTCAATCTTAATATTGATGGTGCAGGTTACAATGACACGACCAGGGTCACGGTTCTGGGTCTTGAAAGAACAGAAGCTGAAGAAGATCTTCGCGAATCTGCAGAGGCATTCGGCCTGGAAGCGATTCCGGATCCTGTGCCGGAACAAAATCTTTTTGACAGATCGGACAATGTCAACTTTGCCGGCAGGGGCATTCCCGCGCCGACCTACAGCCTGGGTATAACTGCTTTTGACGATGAAATAGAGAGATATTACCATACAGTCCACGACGACCCCGACAGTATTGACTATCCATACATTACCCGATATATCCGCTCCTTCCTTCTTGCGGCTCAAAAAGTGGCAAATTCAGATGAACCGCCTTTCTGGCGTGAAGGGGACATCTACGAGGAAGCGGGCCGTGAGCTCTACGGAAAGGAATAGGTTAGCCCTTCATGGCCACCGGTATAACCGATTCATACAGCCCGGCAAGATCTGAAACTGTCTGACTGACTAAATCATCTATTGCAAGCTCGTTGCCGCCGACCGTCCCCAACTTCTGAAAAGGCATTTTCTGTACTGCACACAGCGTTTCAAAAGCAGGTCCGTCTCCGGGACGCACAGTCACTACAACACCCGACTGGGCTTCACTGTAAAGTACGTCATGCCGGGGCCCCTCAAGCTCACTGACCGAGATCACAGCTCCCATACCGGAAAATATGGCCATTTCAGCAAGTGTAACTGCCAGTCCCCCGTCGGAAATATCATGAGCGGAATTGACATTCCTTTCCCGGATAGCTTTCAGCAGGGCCTTCTGAAATTGCACTTCAAATTCAAGATCAAACTCCGGCGCATCCCCGGCAGTCATGCCGTGAATGGTTTCCAGATAGGCCGACCCCCCGAGGGAGGAGCGACGTGCGCCCATATAATAAATGATATCACCCTGTTTTTTAAAGCCGGGGGTCATGGTATGGTCGTTGATATTTTCTACAAGACCGAGCATACCGATCACCGGGGTGGGGAAGATGGCTCCTTGCGGGTTTTCATTGTAGAAGCTGACATTCCCGCCTGTCACCGGTGTTTTCAGGGCGAGGCACGCCTCCCCTATTCCGGCCAGGGCTTCCCTGAAGGTCCAGTAAACATCCGGTTTGTAAGGGTTGCCGAAATTAAGGCAATTGGTGATGGCCAATGGTTTTGCACCACTGCAGACGACATTGCGGGCGGCTTCGGCGACAGCAATTTGCCCCCCTTTCCTGGGGTTCAGATAAACATACCGCCCGTTGCCGTCGATTTTTACTGCGAGACCACGATTGGTTCCCTTGATCCGGATAACCCCGGAATCAGTCGCGCCGGGGGCATTCACCGTGTTTGTTCGCACAGTGGTATCGTACTGCTCATGCACCCAGCGTTTGGACGCGATATTGGGAGACAGCAGCAGCTTATTCAAAATCTCATTGTGGTTTTCGGGATGATTCAGTGAACTGAAATCAAATCCCCGTACCTCTGCAAGATAGGCCGGTTTTTCCGACTCTCGTATATATTGGGGCGCACCTCCGCCCAACACCAGTGAATCCGCCGGAATATCGCCTTTGACTTCAGCATCCTTCCAATAAGTAACTTTATCTCCCTCTACCACTTCCCCTATTATGACCGCATTCAAATCCCATTTTTCATATACATCTATAATTTCCTGCTCGCGTCCTTTTTCGGCCACTATGAGCATACGCTCCTGGCTTTCGCTCAGCAGAAGTTCATAGGCAGTCATTCCTTCTTCCCTGGCAGGCACTTTATCCAGGTCAACCTTCATCCCCTGTCCGCCTTTGGCTGTCATTTCAGAAGTGGAACAGGCTATTCCGGCCGCACCCATATCCTGCATGCCAACGACTGCACCGGTTTTCAGTGCCTCGAGACTTGCTTCCAAAAGTAATTTCTCTGTAAAAGGATCTCCAACCTGAACACTGGGCCGCCTGGATTCGCTCTCTTCACTGATTTCCTCAGAAGCAAACGTTGCCCCGTGAATTCCATCCCGTCCTGTGCTTGCACCCACAATGATAACCGGATTTCCAATGCCTTTTGAAACAGCCGATGCCGTCTCGCCGGCTTTTACAATACCGACACTCATTGCATTGACAAGCGGATTGCCCTCATATGCATCGTCAAAGTAGATTTCACCACCGACCACAGGCACGCCAAAGGAGTTGCCGTAATCTGATATGCCGCGAACCACACCGTCCAGAAGGTATCTTACCCTGGGATGCTCCAGCTTTCCGAAACGGAGGCTGTTGAGAGAGGCGACAGGACGGGCGCCCATTGTAAAAATATCCCTGTGGATACCGCCAACGCCGGTAGCGGCACCCTGGTACGGCTCTATAGCCGACGGGTGATTATGACTTTCCACCTTGAATGCACAGGCAAGGCCGTCACCGATATCTACCAGGCCGGCATTTTCTTCTCCGGCTGCCACCAGAAGCTGTTCTCCTTCACTGGGGAGTTTTTTTATCTCCAGAATGGAATTCTTGTAAGAGCAATGCTCACTCCACATGACTGAATAGACGCCCAGTTCAGTGAATGTGGGGGTGCGGCCGAGAAAGTCCCGGATCTTTTCATACTCCTCTTCACTGAGGCCATGGGATAGTGCAAGTTCAAGATTTACTTCCGGTTCCTGTACAGCAACTGAAGACATAATGATCGGTCTTTAACATTGAAAGAAACGGACAATTACCCGTGAACAGCTGTATTACCAGCCGGAAATGCCGCCTCTGATAAACTTTCGATTCTGAAAATACACAAAACGGGAGTTACGTTCCCATTTGTCACCACTTTTCTTTTACCAGAAAATTCCTGAATGAATTGTAGTCGTTCCCCATAGTTATGCTCCTTTTTTCGCCCTCCAGGCAGCTTTTCAACTGTTCGGGTATTTCTATTTTCCCACCGGTTTCCTGCTCGACAACGTCAGGGAACTTGGCGGGATGGGCGGTAGCCAGCACGACCGCGGGAGAGTCTGATCCCGCTCCTGACTCCTCCCGGTATTTGCGGGCTGTTAAAACGCCTACTGCCGTATGGGGATCAAGCACACGTCCTGTTTCCTCGTAAACCTTTTTTATGCAGGCCCGGGTCTGGTTGTCGTTGAAAGATGCACCCCAGATATGCTTGCGGATTTCTTCATGAGATCCGTCAAACAGGTGCAGTATCCGTTCAAAATTACTGGGATTGCCCACATCCATTGCATTGGAGATCGTTGTCTCTGACAGCCTGGGTGTAAACGTACCGGTTTCAAGAAACCGGGGAACGACATCGTTCGAGTTGGTGGCTGCCAGAAACCGCGATACCGGCATGCCCATTCTCATGGCAATCAGTCCGGCGGTGAGATTACCGAAATTCCCGCTCGGTACAGAAAAAACAGGATTAACCGCTTTGCCAAACTGTTTCTGAAGTCTCCCCAGCGCATGCATGTAGTAGAATGACTGGGGTAAAAGCCGTGCAATATTGATTGAATTGGCTGAGCTCATCCTGATCCGCCTGCCCAGTTCTCTGTCTGAAAATGCCTGTTTCACAAGTCTCTGGCAGTCGTCGAATGTCCCATCCACCTCAAGGGCGGTCACATTGCCCCCCAGCGTGGTCATCTGCTTTTCCTGAAGGCGGCTTACTTTTCCGGAAGGGTACAGCAAATGAACGTGTGTGCCTTTTACCCCGTAGAAACCGTTTGCGACCGCACTGCCGGTATCACCTGATGTGGCCACCAGGATCAACAGCTCTTTTTTGTCTCCTTCCGGTTCGAGACTCGCAAATGCACGGGCCATAAAACGTGCCCCGAAATCCTTAAATGCAAGCGTGGGGCCATGAAAAAGCTCCAGCAGGTACATGTTTTCATACAGCTGAACCACCGGCGCCCCGAAAGTGACAGAGTCCCTTACGACTCTGGAAATCACATCCTTTTCAGTATCGCGGTCAAAATAGGGCAGGCAGATTTCCCTCCCCGTTTCAGAAAGGGACATCTCCGGAAGCTGATCCCAGAACTGTCCGGGAAGCGGTGGGATTCTGTCCGGAATATATAGTCCGCCATCGGGGGCCAGACCCGTTTCCATTGCCTCGTAAAAGGAGCATGCCGGGGTTTCGCCCCGGGTGCTTATCATTTTAATACTGTCAGCCATTACTCCTGTGAAGATACGGTTTGAAATAAGATTTAGGATTCTTCAACGATATAGGACCCTTTTTTATTAATCCCCGACACGATCACGTCATAGTCAAGACCGAGATTGGCCAGCACCTCACCTGCGTCCGCTCCTACTTTGCCGGCGATCCCTTCAGTACTGCTCAAGGTGAATACGGAGGGGCCGGCCCCTGAGATACTGAATCCGAGAGCACCGCTTTCAAGTGCCGCACTTTTCATTTTTTCAAAACCGGGAATCAGAAAAGAGCGTGTGGGCTCTACGATTCCGTCCTGCATGGATCGGCCTATCAGGGCCGTGTCGTTTTTATAGAGGCCCGCCACAAGGGCGCCGACATTCCCCCACTGTGCAACCGCTTTGGAAAGAGGCACTTCCTTGCGAAGGATCAGACGTGTATTTTTAGTAGCGATTTCAATCTTGGGATGGATGACGGTGCAGTACAGGTTTTCAGGATATTCAAGGGGAATTACATCCAGGGGATCGTTGCTTCGGACCAGAATAAATCCCCCCAGAAGGGCGGCCGCAACATTATCCGCATGCGGACTGCCGCTTGCGGCCAGTTCCCCCTGCACCACGAAAGGAAGCAGCTCTTCACGGGAAAAGGGTTCTTCCAGGAGATGATTAACCGCTACAGCTGCGGCAACGGAACTGGCTGCACTCGATCCCAGACCGCTGCCCAGGGGCATTTTTTTTATAATCCTTAAATGAATCCTTCCCCCCGGCATGTCAGACAGATTTTCCAGCAAACTCATCACAGCCCGGCCCGCGGTATTGTTCATCGGTTCCACAGGCAGCTTGCCGTCATCCCCTCCGATGGAATCGATAACAATGCCTGTCCCCTCGCGCAGCTCCGCTATAACTATATCCCCCGGACCTTCAATCGCGAATCCGAGCACGTCAAACCCGCAACCTACATTGGCCACGGATGCGGGTGCAAAAGCAGTAACTTTTTTATGCATTTTCTGGTTCATACAGCTCCAATATAGTCAATAGGATTCCTGACCGGATGATCCCCGACAGCCCTGTGTCACACCCTTTGCATCACATTTTTTCAGAAGCCCTGTTATTTGCCGCCAATTCCCCTGCCTAACCTGCATTGGTATAGGCCTTCGTATTCACAACCTTCAGGATATCAGCCACTATCCCCGCCGCCGTGACTTTTGCACCGGCTCCCGGACCTTTGACAACCATCGGGCTTTCCTCATAATGGTCCGTATAGAGGGCCACAATATTGTCACTTCCCTTCAATCCGTAAAATGGATGATCCCGGCCGATCTGTTCGAGTTTCACAACACCGTGTCCCTTTTCAAAACGGGCGATATAGCATAGTTTCTTTCCCTTCTCTTCCGCTTCGGAGCGCAACGTTTCAAACTGGCTGTCGTATGACTTCAGATCTTTGAAAAATGACTCTACGTCGCCCGCCTTTCTTGCACCTTCAGGGACCAGGTTCTGAATATCAATATCATCAAATTCCAGTTCAAAGCCTGCAACACGTGCAAGAATCAATAATTTCCGCCCCACATCGTGCCCGTTCAGATCTTCCCGGGGATCGGGTTCCGTGAATCCCTTTTCCCTCGCCTCCTCTACAATCCGGCTAAAGGATTTTTTCCCGTTGAAACTATTAAAAATATAGCTGAGAGTACCCGATAACACGCCTTCCAC
>JBBDRV010000049.1:0-1745 GCA_040905285.1 Balneolaceae bacterium
CTCGGACGGACGAATCTGTTTGAAGTGATTGCAGGGGGCGGTAACGAAATTGAGACAAATATAGGCTCAGTCAAACTGGACTGTAATGCCTGTGGCCGGGTCGTTTGCTCCATGCGTCCGGAACACCTGACGATTGAAAAGCCAAATGGCGCCTCGTCTGAAAAGGTAGGCTTGATCATTGGCAGAGAGTTCAAAGGACATGACATCACCTATCACGTTCTTTTTAAAGGGGACCAATATATCGTACACACCGATAACAGAATTTTATTCGATCCGGATGACAAGGTGGTGCTGAAAGCCCTGGAACCGGCTGTTGTTCTTCAGGAAAAAATACTATAACCGGCAGGCAGGTTGTTTTCTGTCGGAAGCGGTGACAAAACGGACAGTGAAATAAAAAAAGCGGACTATCAAAGATAGCCCGCTTTTCAATTTTCTTCAGTTACAGCAGTACTGTAAGACTAATTCCTGGAGAATTGATTCGGGTTTAACGGATGAGATTCTGCTACACGGTTTTTTGCACACCCTTGAGTACCGTCATTTGCTTCTGTCTCGGAACATGGAACCGGATGTTTGCCCAATCCCCTGGTTTCAATCCTGTTTGAACTGACACCTTTCGTTCGATAGAAATTTGCGACAGATTCAGCTCTTCTGACACTCAATCGTACATTGTACTGGTCACCACCTATATGGTCAGTGAACGCATCAACCCGGATATTCACGTTCGGATTGTCGCGGAGTAACGTAATGTTTTCTGCAAGCTGGCGGGATGCCTGGTTTGTGATGTCTGACATGTCAAAGTCAAAGTTGATAGAGTTGAGCTCTTCGATAAAATCCGCTTCTTCTACCTCTTCTTCTTCATCATTCATCCAATCCATTTCGTCATCCAGCTCGTCCGGCTCTTCGTATACCTCTTCAGGCTCTTCAACTACTTCTTCAGCAGTCCGGCAGCCAAAATTGACAGCGAGTAAACCGATCAGTAAACTAAAAGTAAGGAAAGAATTAATTGATCTGGTCATAGTTCTTTGTTTTGGGGTTGTTAAGAGAAAGTAAGAGAAATCGATCTAAAAATATTATTTAATTCCATTTTGTCGAAATAAAAATAGACCTGCATTAGAATAAGAGTTTACCAGCTTTATCCCAAAGCGATATTTCTGCAGAGAGAAAGTCCGGCTGTTGTCGCTGTAATTTAGCCGTAATTTACAGGGGCCCAATATTAAAAACACGAAAAAGCTGACATATTTCCCCTGGTATTCCCGCTGTCAAGAACTTTTCAGCCGGGAAAAAATTTAGCTTTCAGCGCATTGGCAATAGTTTAGAAACTGCTTTATATTAAAGGCTTCCTTTAAAGGGGCTA
Organism: Balneolaceae bacterium; assembly: GCA_040905285.1. Taxonomy (GTDB): domain Bacteria; phylum Bacteroidota; class Rhodothermia; order Balneolales; family Balneolaceae; genus JBBDRV01. The sequence continues at coordinate 1,355 of JBBDRV010000049.1, forward strand.
TAGCTCAGCTGGCTAGAGCGTCGCGCTGGCAGCGCGAAGGTCCGGGGTTCGAATCCCCGTAGCTCCACTGACATGATACCTGCTTTTAACGCATGCATGTTTATTCCTCACTGGCAGGTTTCAGGTGATCGTAGATGCCAAATCGTTGATTAAGTTGCCGCAGGCATGCTGCGGCGGGTTCGAATCCCCGTAGCTCCACTTTTCCCGGTTGGTGTTATATTAATGTGTGCATACCTGCCGAATGACTCATTGATGGTCATATCCAGGTATTGTGCTTCTAATCTGTTGCCGGAGGCATGCTCCAGCGGGTTCGAATCCCCGTAGCTCCACTGACAAGATACCTGCTTTTAACGCATGCATGTTTATTCCTCACTGGCAGGTTTCAGGTGAT
>JBBDRV010000050.1:0-10577 GCA_040905285.1 Balneolaceae bacterium
CTGTCCAGCACCTTCAGCATTTCTACCGCTTCCGGCCCGTCCCACTGGTCCGGGGGAATGATGTAGGCGTAGGGGGAACCTTCTTCTCCTGCCTGAATGGCATTTCTTCCCATCTGATAGATATTATACAGCCATTCCTGTTTACGTTTGGAAGCAATGTCCATGACACCCAGCGAAGCGGTCAGATGGTAGTCAACCATCTGTCCCATGGATGACCACCCGCCCTTCCAGGGATCGGGGTAAAAGACACTGGGTCTTTTCATCGGAATTTCTTTGGTTCCCCGGACAATCGTTTCGGGAATATCCTCTTCTTCCCAGAACCTGGGAATCGGCGAGCTGTGGGTGGATTCTGTGAGAATCCCCACCATATTGTGGAAATAGGGAGCTGTACGCATTCCGCCGTTCCACCACATGTTAAACGATATGCCCTGAACAATGCCCGACTTGCCTTCACCTGCGAACCGGTTGGCCATATGTTCTCCGACCAGATTGGTTCCGCGAACAGCCATTGCAGGAATATTGGGGTTGACAGGGTCGTCAAACGGAGGTATAAACATTCTCGGCGGCATCTGGCCCATCTGATGGTGATTGAGTATAATCTGTGGATACCATTCGTTGTAAATCACAGATGCAACAGCCCTGGATTCATTCTGGAGCAGCATGTACCAGTCCCTGTTGTTATCATGGCCGATATATTCATGGTATACCACAGGCGGGCTTGTGCGCTCGAATTCGGTGTTCTGTTGGTCACGGTACCAGTCAACCACGACAGTATGCCCGTCGGGATTCATCACCGGCATGTTGAGCAGGATCACATCATCGCGCAGCCGGCGTGTTTCTTCAGACTCGTCCGTTGCCATATGATATACAAAAGCGGGATTGTGCTGACTGTGGGCAAGTTCGGTAGAATGCAGACCACTGTCGATCCATACCACGGCTTTTCCTTCCCCGGAAAGTTCGCGTGCATCCTCCCCGGAAAGATCCCTTGCCCTTGCCAGCCGTTCGCTGATCGAACGGTAATGATCCAGCCGCTGAAGATTTTCCTCGCTGGAAATGATCAGCATCAACAGCGTGTTACCGCGGTGGGTTACACCAATTTCACGAAGGAGAACACGGTCACTTGCTTCGGCGACGGCCCGGTAATACGACTCGAGCTGAGCATTATCTGCAAGCATGTAGTCAGTTCCCGGTTCGAATCCGATGAAATCGGACGGGTCGGGTACCTGCTGTGCAACAAGTGCAGAAGTGGAAAAGAAAGTCAGTACAAAAAGGACCGATAGCAGGAAAAAGGCGCTCCGGCAGAACCGGGCGGAATTTGGAGTTTCTAACATAAGTGCCGTTTAGGGATTTATCGCAGCAGTCGCTTTTTTCAGAACATTTTATTCAGTCCATAAAGGGTCGGAACAGAAGGGAGTATAGCAATTACAGTTTTTATAGTACAGCATTCGGATTCCTTACTGTTTCGGTTCATCACTGCTGTCGTTCTTTACCCCCACATCCAGCGGCCGGTCCTTGTCTCCCGCGAGGAAAATAGTTTGGGTCGGGAATGCGAAGTCGATCCCTTCTTCATTAAAGCGGCGGAAAATCTGCCGGTTCACTTTTTCGGTGAATTCCATGTATTGCCAGTAATCCGGCGGATGGTACCAGTAGAAGCAGATCAGATTGAGTGAATCGGCTTTAAGATCATCAAAATATACCCGTGGGGGTCTTTCCTCATTCATCCCCTCATGATTGTCAAGAATGTCCTTCAGTATGTCGACAGCCCTGTCCAGCATGTCGGGAGTGGTGTCATAGGTAACGGTTACGCTGAAAACCCTGCGTATATACGGGCGCCTGCCGATGTTATGAATGGTTATATTGGCAAGCTGACCGTTCGGGACTGTAAGCATATGACCGTCAAGAGTGGTCATTTTTGTCGTGCGGACACCCACTTCATTGATGACTCCGAGGGTGTCATCGAGGTTTATCAGGTCGCCCACGTCAAAGGGTTTGTCGGCAAAAATCATCAGGGATCCGAAGAAGTTTCTGATGGTATCCTGTGCTGCAAGACCAAGTGCCAGTCCGCCGATCCCGATACCGGCAAGGATACTTGTGATCGGTTTGTCGCTCAGTGCCTGGGCAGACTGTAAAATAATCAGAATGACAACCGTTACACGGAGGGACTTGCCGACAATAGGTATCAGCATGTCATCGATCTGGCTTTCGTCGTTTGTTTGTGCAAAACGAACCAGCCAGGCATCTACAACATCCACCAGACGATAGACGAAATACCCGATTGATAAGACAATCAGTACTTCGGCAGCTGTGAATACAAGACCTTCGATTCCCTCCGGCAGTACGAGAAATGAGAGGGCAACACTCAGTCCAAAAGAAAAAACGACAAAGGTGACCGATTTAGAGGCTGAAACAAACACAACGGACAAAAGAAGCTGCCCGCGGCTCTTGAGTCGGGGGGCTGTCCGGCTGAATGAAAATTTCAGAATTTTTCCCGCTATCAAGGAGGCTGCAATGGCAATAACCATCATGACTATACGCCAGAGTTCATTTCCGGCCAGTATAAGATCATTTGATTCAGTCAGTAGATCCATGTGTTATAAGTTGTATAAGATCGGTTAATTACTGTTAGTTTTACCTGTGCGGCAGTTATTCATGTGAACCCCGGACGTGATTATTCAGGGACAGAACAGGAAGAATACCTAAAGTAGGGAGTTTATACCGGAACCGGAATTGCAATTTACTGGAAAGATGGCATGTTTCGACATTTGAGAAGATATATGATCAGGCACAGGGCGTTTCCTGAACCGTGGCTTCGGCTCCTCAACAGTCGTGTGCCTTATTACAGCTTTCTGGATAGCTCTCTGAAAGAAAAACTGAAAATCCATATGCCGGTCATTCTGGATGAGAAAATATTCGAAGGCTGCGGAGGGCTTGAAATGACTGAAGAGAAGAGGGTAGTCATTGCAGCTTATGCAACGGTGCTGATTCTCGGGGACCCGGCAGGATATTATCCGGACCTTCATGCCATTCTCGTCTATCCGGGGGATTATGTCGCACCTGTCCGCGAAGAAGATGAATGGGGTATCGTTACCGAAGGAACAGAAGCCCGGTCCGGTGAATCGTGGCACAGCGGAAGCCTTGTCCTTTCCTGGCGGGATATCCAGCGGGACATTCAACACCCATTCAACGGGAGAAACCTGATATTTCATGAATTTGCACATCAGCTTGATGAAAAATACGGTCTGACTGCCGGAATTGATGAATCGGGGAATGCCCGCACGTCTACGGAATGGAATGAATTGCTGGCAAAAAATTACCGGATCCTGCGTTCTTCTGCTGCGGCAGGCCGGAAATCGATTCTGGACCCTTATGGCGCCACACATCCTGCAGAATTTTTTGCTGTTGCTACGGAGTGCTTCTTTGAAAATGCGCATCAGATGAAACAGCGGATGCCAGAACTTTATGAGATGTTCAGGGGTTTTTACTATATGGATCCGGCTGCATATTTGCCTTCCGGGGGTAAAACCACGGGCTAAGGGTAAAATCACGGGTTAAAACCGCCGCCGGGGTTGATTATCAAAGTTGGTTTATCACATGGTTTATCGCGTAGCAGTCCGACAGACTGCTAAGAAACAGTATAAATAAAAATATGCAGCCGATGTCTGAAGAAAAGAGAGGGATCCATCATATTTCGATCATTTCAGGTGATGGACAGAGAAATGCGGAATTTTATGTCAGCATCCTGGGTCTTCGGATGGTATTGAAAACCGTTAATCAGGATGACCCCGGAAGCTATCATCTTTTTTATGCGAACGGATCGGGACAGCCGGGGTCAAGCATCACTTTTTTCCCCTGGCCGGATGCCATACAGGGAAAAACGGCCAGCGGTCAGGCGACAGCCGTCTCATTTGCCGTGCCGGATCATTCAGTGGACTACTGGATTGAGCGACTGGGAGAAAAGGGGATGGGCTTTGAAGGACCCTTTAAAAGGTTCGGCAAGCAGACAATCCGGTTTAGCGATCCTGACGGTTTGCAGATCGAGTTGGTATTTGATTCTGCAGCAAACGTGCAGGCCGGATGGGAGGGGGGAAGCGTACCGGCTGAAGCGGGTATTCGCGGGTTCTGGAGCAGTACGCTGCGCCTGGATGAAACCGAACAAACAGCGGCCGTACTGAAGGAGGTTATGGGATTCAAAGAGGAAATGACCGAAGGAAACCTTGCACTTTATCAGACAAAGGCGCCTATAGGTCATTCAATAATTACAGAAAGAGCGGAATCGCCCCGGTATGGAAGAAATGGCCGGGGGATTGTTCATCACATTGCCTTCCGGATGCGTGACGGGGAGGAGCTGGAGATTAAGCGTCAACAGGTTATCGAGATGGGGCTGTCACCGACAGGCATCATTGACCGCCATGTATTCAAATCCGTCTACTTTCAGTCTCCCGGCGGAATCCTGTTTGAAATGGCCACTGAAGGCCCCGGTTATCTCTCGGTTGTCCAGGAGGGGGAAGAGATGGGGAAAAAGTTATTTCTGCCACCCTGGCTTGAGCCGAAACGCGAAGCTATTGAGAAGCGCCTGCCGCCGATAACCGTCTGATGCTGTATCGACGCCGCCATTGCTAACCGCCGAAGGGGCCTGTACGGGTTTGGCTGCCGCCCGCGTCAGAAGTCAGGGTTAGCTAGACGGGAAAAGTCAGGGTGAGCAGACGGAGATCAGTCGCTGTTGGCCCTGTTTCTGATTTCCCGGACCTCTTCTGAAGATACCCCGCTTCCGTTGTCGCCGAAATTTTGCCTGATATAGGTGGCTATTTCCGCTATTTCCTCATCCCTTAAAAATGCATGCGCCGGCATTGTAATTTCGTACCGGGGCGTATCAAGCCCGTTTAATATCAGATTGACGGTCAGCTGCTTGTCTCCGGTGATCCATTCCGATCCTGTAATTCCCGGAAATCTCGGCGGAGCCCCTTCACCGTCCCGCTGGTGACAGGCGGCACAATAGGTGTTATAGACCAGTTCGCCTTCCAGAGTCATCCCCATTTCAAGATTGTCCTCCGGCTCCCGGGGTGTACGTATATTGCTTGCCGTTTGCTTTTCTTCCACCATTCGGGCCAGCTGATCTTCACCAAACCTTGTTTTGTCTCCCGTGTACATGATTCTCCATATTTTTCCGACAACGGAATCGGTTATATAAAGAGATCCGTCCGGGCCTGTTGCAAGGCCCATTGGCCGGTGTTCGGCGTCCCTTGTATTGACGATCGGGTCCACCTCTGCAAAACCATTGGCAAATACTTCCCAGTCGTCAGAATACACGCCGTTTTCAAATGGAACAAAAGCTACGAAATAGCCGCCCTGGGGATAGGGATTTCTGATGGTTGAGCCGTGAAAAGTAATGAAAGCCCCATTGGTATAATGTTCGGGAAACTGCACCCCCCTGTAAAACATCAGGTCATTGGGTGCAAAGTGTCCCGGAAATCCTATGAGCGGGTCGTCATATTCACTGCATCTGCCGACAGCAGAACCGTCACCGCCATACTCCGGATTCAGTACTTTTCTATTCTGCATCTGGTCATAATAACAGTAGGGCCATCCAAAATTCGATCCTTCTGTCATCCGGACAAATTCCTCTGCGGGGAGCAGGGCGCTCTCCCAGCGCGAATAGATATCCGTCCACTGTCTGAACATAAAATCCCGGCCGTGATTGACCAGGTATAATTCTTCATCCACCGGATTCCAGTCCATTGCAACCACACTTCTTACACCGGTGGCATAGAAAGATCCCTCTGCCTGGGTCTGGTTTTTCCTGTCCGGATCAAAAGCCCAGACACCGCCGTGATCTTCCAGTTCGGGGCAGGGATCCTGTCCGGCCAGTCCAGGGGTGCGGGACGGATCCTGGCAGGTATCGGAAGGCGCTCCGAATGGGACATACATATTGCCAGCATTGTCAAAAGAAAAGGGTTTTGTCTGGTGAGCATGAGTACCATGTTCGTGATTGTCAGCAACAATGGTATCCGGGGGGCTTGACGGGACGAGCTCACCGGGGTTCATCCGTATTCTCAATACTTCCAGATTTGTGCTGAAGTAAAGATATCCGTTGCGAATGTCAATATCGGTTTCGTAGCTGCCCCGATTATCATAGAATCCGAAATTTTCTATAATGTCCGCTTTGCCGTCTCCGGTGGTGTCTCGAAGGGCTACCATGCTTCCATCTTCTGTAGACCTCCTTAATTTCACATAAATATCTCCATTTTCATTTACAACAATATGACGGGCAGACCCGATGCTGTCTGCCACAACAACAGCTTCAAATCCATCCGGAAGGAGAAGCCCTCCATTGTCTCCGTCAGCCGCCGGCAGCATACCGCTTCCCTGCGGTTCCCCGCAGCCCGGAAAACAGAAAAGGATAAAGGCGCAGATAACCGGTAAAAGAGTTCCCGGTATGGATGCCGGCAGGTCTCGTCCGGAAAACGGATCAGACGGGTTAACCCGGTAATGCTGAGTAGTCATACTTTCTGGTTGCTATGGAGTTGATGGTTGTCTATAGAGTTGGCAGGGACCTTCAACAGGATTTTTTACAAGTCAGACGAAAATGAAGATAGTTTTATGGATATATGAAAGCAACCGTTTGGAATCACCAGTCGTCATTGTCCCGGACAACCAGGTCCGACAAACGGCCGTCGTGAAGTTCGCCAACCTGGTGAAGTTCGCAGTCCCGTATTCTAACCCCGTCAACAGGACCCTCTATTACACGGTCGACATTCCATATTTTGCATCCGTGAATGCGCACCCTGGACATCCCGCCCTCTGTCGCATGGCGGAAAAAAGCAGCTTCGCCGTCTGCGCCGCGGGCGTCGAATGTGCAATTGGTATAGTCAATATACCGTCCGGCCGAGCCCTCGTCCAGCAGGGTGTCGCCAAAGTAGCGCAGGTCTCCCCAGGTGCGGGCACTGCAGTTGCTGATGCTGATGTTTTCGATCAGCCCGTCTGTCCGGCTTCGAATCCGGGTAGCCGCGTCAGTTTCCGACGCGTATAGATCGCTGAAAGTAACGGCATCAATCCGGCCGTTGCGTATGATATCACTCAGCGCGGAAAGACCGACGGAAGAGGTCTTGCAGGAAGTGATGGTGAAATCCTCAACATACCCGATCATTGCGATGCGGCCGGCTGTACATCCCTGGATCAATGCGCCCCTTGCACCGCCCGGACCCTCGTAGCCGTGGACAAAGATGTTTTCAGGTGTCCGGCAGTTGATGAAGCTTACGTCATGCGGAGCTCCCGCCCCCCGGCCGAAAGTAGCGGCCTGAATGCCGGGGCCGCCGCAATTGTAGGCTTCACACCGGTAGATATCAACCCTGCGGCAATCCAGGCGAACGGCAATGCCGTCGTATCCTATATTCCGGCCTATGCAATCCATCATGACCGAATCCCGGCAATCTGAAAACATGGGTCCGTAGGACCTGGCTACATTTTCAATGACAATGGAATCATAGAGGCAGTGGTCACAGTTGTGCAGCCAGACCGGTGCCCACACGATGCTTTCATCGGTTACACCTTCAAAATCGATGAACCCACCCTTTATTGTGATATTCCGGTTGCCGTTTTCATGATCCCGGTTGGTAATAAGGGCGCCGCAAACGGTTCCTGCCCCGACTTCAAACGGATTGGCATCCTCCGGATCCATTGAGGAGGTGATCTTTACACCGTCCAGTATTTCCAGGGTGAAATGACTTGGCAGATAGACCGGCCGGTTCCACTCCCCCTCACGGCCATAGATAACCAATTTGTTACTGCCTTCCCTGTCTGCTTCATCCACGGCTGCCTGGACCGCTTCCGGTCCCTCGGCAACATCGATATGAAGCACATTGTTGATCTGTTGCGCCTGCAGTGCCGAGATGCGGCGCAGCACATTTTCTTCGGGATTTCCGTCTACAGGTGAGGGATTATTTGCCTTGGCCGCCGCCGGGAGCATCATTCCTGCCAGTCCGGCGGCTGCGCCTGCAATGAAGCCGCGCCGGTTCAGCTGATCCATAATCGGGTCAGGCTGTTCAATCAGCGTGTCGAAGTCCGTTTTCTTTTCCATAGGTGCCTGCCAACAGATTAGTTGTTAAAATCCGCACGTGTTCCACGATAGAACTCGCTGATGCTGCGAATCAGGATTTGCCCGGCTTCCATGACTTCTTCCTGCGTATCCAGAAAGCCGCTGCCTTCCACAATCGCACTGGTAATGCCGAATTGATGATGGACGCCTCTGTCCCAGAGTGATGTATCCCCTTCCCGATTTCGACGGGCGAGGGGGACTATCTGATCCTTCTCATCATAACTTTCGATCAGGTCGCGAAGCTCCGAAAACTCACCTATCTGGTTTTCGGCTCCGCCAATTTCAGGACCGGCATGCATCATGGGTTCTACGCGGTACCCCCAGACGTGCATATCCCAGAATGTCGTAAGCGGATTGTCCGAAGCCATAAACTCTTCAATATCCCTCTGGAAAATATACCCTTCGGATGCCTGCCGGGATTCGTCTGCTCCCTCCACTACATACGTTCGGTTCATATCCTTGCCTTCGATATTGTATCGTGTGAAGGCATTGTTTACTCCATCGGGGTTCATTGTAAATACAAAATACCAGATATGGCGCTTTCTGGCGTCAGCAGCTTCAGGAGTATCTGCGAGCAGCCAGTCCAGCATGCCCTTGACCCGCCAGCGGGCTTTGCCTTCGTGGGGATGGGCCTGCGAGATGTAGTGCACCCACCGGTCTTCCCTGCTGTGCGGACTCTCCGGATCAGTAATCTCCATTCGATACAGGGGTCTTCCCTGGACGGAGCGGCCCATATCATGAACGGTTACGAGCGGAGCGGTCCTGGTATCTGAAGCCCACTCCTTGATATAACGCTGCGCCGTTTCGTGGGAAAGCGGAATTTGAAAACCAAGATAGAAGGAATCTGAATTGGTCGGGGGAATTTCAATTCGTGCGATATTTTCACCGGCCAGTTTTTGCAGGACCGGTGTCCAGTTTTCCCCGTCGAATGAATAAGCCATATGATAGTTATGGCTTTCATGCGGCATTGACAGCGGCGTAATGTCGACCGTCAGATGATTTCCCCTGAAGTTCTCCGGTATGATGAATTGCGGCAGGCTGCGCCGGCTCTCTTCTTCGGGATGCGATCCCCGTGTAAATACGAAGTGATTCTCACCGACCTGTTCGATTGTCGAACCATAGGAACCGAACGGCCCATCCAGTACGAAATCATGTTCACGGAGGGGCCGTTCAGGTACACCGATCCGTATTTGGGAGGTGCGTGTCTCACCGTTCACGGTAACCTGAACCTGGATTGTGGCAGACCCGGTTTTACGGGCATAAATCTGACCGTAACTGCCGGCAGTCGCCACACGCGGATTAAGGCTGACTACCCGTACCTGTTCCCTTGTCAGGTCTGAAAGACCGAGCATGCTGCCGTCCTGCATTTGAGCGCTGAATTGCAGGGTTTGCCGCTCACCGGGTTTCATAAGCGTATCCTTCACAGATAAATGCAGCCGGTTCAATACCGGCTCCTGGGCCTGCACCTGGAGTGGGGACGTATCTCCGGTGGTGAGAGTCGTATAGAGCGGGGCCGAGTTACCGGGTTGGGGCAGAAAAAATAAGACGGCAGCGAGCAGTGGCACTATTGACCGGCCTGAAAGAGTCATCTGTTTTATGTTATCCATTGATCCATTAGGTTATGTTGATATTTAGGTTCGCTGGGTTATATATGTTGACTTTTATCTTCGTTCGGATGTCATCCGATGCGTCTTGTCCGTTTCTGCCGGATCACTGTTGTCCGGTTTTTTGGAAAAATTGTATGTTGCCGTCATTCCGGCCCACCAGAATAAGAAGACGGCCGTCAAGGGCAAGTTTTTTTATAAATCGGATATCACCTTCAACCCTGAATCCGCTTAATTCAGGGGGTATTTCAAGGAGGTTTTCGTCCTGATCCGACTGCACCAGTAAACCCCGTCCGGCATCATAGGCTCCGGCCTGCGGCTGAACCGCCTCCAGATTTCCTCCCGCAAGAAAGCCGGTGCGTCCGATTTCATCAGAGCTCACAGGGAGGATTGAATAGACCGGCGACCATTGCGCTTTGGTCGGGAGCGGGGCAATACGGAAGCGGCCGTCCCCGCTGTTCCAGCCCACGACGCTTGCCATCAGTTCTGCACGGTAGTGGAAGGCTTCATTCAGCTGCTCTTCAGTAAAAATATCATTCATTGTCTGTCCGGCATATCCGGCAAAATCGGGATAACGGTTATTCAGCCGGGGTATTTGATGCAACATATTGTGCCGCAGGGCTACAGGAAAGGGTCCTTCACCTTTATTATAGGATGCAAGCAGATGCTCAATTTCTCCATTTTGATTAAAATCGCCTGCCCACATCTCTACCGGTCGATCCGTGGAGGCCCTGAACCGGGAGTTCAGGCCATGATTTCCCGCGATCAGGTCCAGCCGGCCGTTGCCGTTCAGATCGGCCAGAGCCAGGCTCTGCCACCAGCCGCGGGTGCTGTCAAGGCCGGCCTGCCGGAGGTCGGCGCGTTCCAGGTGCCCGTCCCGG
>JBBDRV010000051.1:0-1736 GCA_040905285.1 Balneolaceae bacterium
GAAGTATAACAACAGCGGTGAGGTGAATCCGTCCATCGGCTGCACCATACTGACGGAACCTTTTTTCTTTCCGAGGGATCAGTGGATTCCCGTCCCCGAAAGCTGGAAGCCGAATATCGTGCAGGGCAAAACCTATGACACCAATCAGTCCGAAGGATATCACCTGTGGAATAGCGTTGAAGAGCGTTTGGGCGACCTGAGCCAGAGGGAAGGGGAACTGGTATGGCAGGAACCGGCTGTAGGATACGGCAAACCGGTTCTGATCAAATCACGTCTGGGCCAGGGCGCTTTCAGGGTGAACGTAACGGAAGCCTATCAGCGTCGTTGTGCGGTCACCGGAGAAAAAACACTCCCGGTACTGGAAGCCGCCCATATAAGGCCATTTTCCGAAGAAGGACCCAACCTGACGCGGAACGGTCTGCTATTGCGTTCCGATATGCATATCCTCTTCGACAAAGGCTACCTTACCGTCGGTGATGATCTGCGCCTGGAGGTAAGCCGCCGCATCCGGGAGGAATTTGAAAACGGGCGCGAGTATTACCACTGGCATGGAAAGGAACTCAGCTCTCTGCCTCAAAACATAGCCGAACGGCCGGATTCTATGTACATGGAATATCATAGAGAGCATATATACAAGGGGTGAGATCACAACCTGGTATTCGGGCGTAGGGGTGTTTTTCCGTGAAGCTTTATCGTGGTTAAGGGTTTCGACTTATTGTGGACCAGAGTTGACCCAGGTATTTGAGAATCATTGGAGGGTTTGGGTTATGGGGAGTGAGGCGAAGGTGAAAAAGGATACTGCTGGAAACGAGGACCTACGGGAGATGATTTTTACTATCCGTGGGAAGCAAGTAATGATAGACAGCGATCTGGCTTTACTTTTCAATGTCACAACAAAAGCTCTTAACCAAGCCGTCAAACGTAACTTAAACGCGGAACTGTTCCAAAAAGGGAAATCTACCATTAACGAGCATATTCTTAATGTTTTCAAAGAAGGAGAACTCGAAAAGGAAAGCACCATTAGAAAAATCGGTATTTCCGATTTTTCTACAAAACCTACTAATTGCTACAACCCGGACGTGAACCTTTCAGTAGGCTACCGGTTAAGATCGCACCGGGGCAATGTGCAAAATTTGCACATTAGTGGATATTAAAACCGTGCAGAAGATTCAACAGTTGCAAAGTATGCGTCATTGACGCACTTTCCCCAAAAACAGAAACGTTACTGAATGGTGTATCTTAACAAGCCGGTACGTGCGTCTCGCCCGATACCGGCGATTTGGTGTGGTTGAGGAACAGCTGTCATGAATGATGAAATGTTTAATGAATTACTCGAAAGTGTAAAACAGGCCGGAGACATTCGGAAAGGTAAACGCAAACCATCCAGGCACAATGTGATTGAAGAGCCTGATGTATCGTCGATCCGGGAAAAATACGCCATGACCCAACAGGAATTCTCTTCCCTGCTTGGAATTAGTATAGGTACACTTCGAAACTGGGAACAAGGAAGGCGTAAACCCCAGGGTCCGGCGAAAGTACTTTTAAAGATTGCAGACAAAAGGCCAAAAGCAATATTGGAATCTTTATCGTAAACTATTCGTCAAATAACAAACGGTTCGTACGATCGGTAATCGGTTGGTTGCCAATAGCTTTTTTCCCTGCCCCGCCGTACAACCGCCAGACCGTTATAGGGCTAATGTAATATTAAAAATCGAGAACTTTCTTAAGCGTATGGT
>JBBDRV010000052.1:0-1681 GCA_040905285.1 Balneolaceae bacterium
CGGACGTGCAGACTTAGTTCCGAATTATCGCTGCACGTTAACGAGCTGGCTCTGGCCATTCAGAATGCCGGCGAACAGATGGGAACTTATGAACTTCAGACCACGTGCGGCCCGGTGGAACCTATGGAATGGGCTATGTAACAAAGCCCTGTAACAGCTGTTGGAAAACGGGTAATTTATACCCGTTTTTTCGAAGTAGTAGAATTTTTACTCTGATGTTTCCTTCTGATCATTTACATAAAAGCAGACGATGAGCAATTTATAAGATGGTACAGGAACACAAATTATGATATTCCCCTCATTTTTGATCACTGCAACCCGGAATATATTTCAGACAGGGTTCAAATGTTTTTTGAGAGGATTAACGGCACAATATTTGTGATTCCACTATCACAAATAACTATAAATGACTCACCAGCTTTATGTCCCATTATCAGTCGGATCAGTCGGATAAAAACATGACTCGTTTCCATTCTAACGGAGTAGCCTCAAACGGGACCCGTATTGACCTTGAACACATTTGCGTTTGTGTATGTACGTATCAGCGGCCGAAAATGCTTGCTGATCTCCTGGACGGATTGATCGAACAAAAAACCCACGGGCAATTCAGTTACTCTGTCGTTATTGTTGATAATGATCCACTGAAATCTGCAAAAGAAGTCGTTCAAAACTACATATCCAACAGGAATATTTTAATCGAATACCATCATAAAGCCACAAAAGGGCTTACTTACGCAAGGAATAAATCTCTCCAGTGTGCCTCGGGAAATTATATTGCCTTTATTGATGATGATGAAAAGCCGGTGCCGGACTGGCTCTACCATCTGTACAAGACCCTTAATGACTATAAAGCGGATGCAGCTTTTGGATCTGTTTTACCGACTTTTGAAGTCCCTCCGCCTGAGTGGATTCTGAATCAGAAATTTTTTTACTGGAGGGATGTCAGAAAAGGGACGGGCGTGGATGTAGGTACTGCAGTAACAACCAATAATGCCCTGGTCAGACGGGACCTGATCGTGAAATACAACCTGGAGTTTGACCATGACTTTGCGTTTGCAGGTGGTGAGGATCAGGCTTTTTTCTTTGAACTTATGGATTACAAGAAAGATGCAAAATATATCAGTTGTGAAAAGGCGGTCGTTCATGAGCTTATCCCTTCAAACCGATGCGATCCCGAATATATCCGGAAACGATTTCTCCTGGAGGGAAGCGGGCGGGCATTCGGAATTCATAAATTTACGGACACCAAAAGAAAAAGGGTCATTTTAACGATCAGCCAGTTTTTTTCATCTTTAACACGGACGATCATTTTCAGCCTCCTGCTGTTCCTGTTCTTTTCCTTCAATAAAGACGCAAGCAGAAAATACTACTATAAAATATTTTACCACATAGGGGTTTTAACCGCCATCCTGAATATATCGCCCTATTCAGATCGCAAATCCATCGGATTATTGTAACAGTTATTGTACCACCGGCTGCCGGACAGATAATCCGGATATTAAAAAAGGGCTATCGGATTGTGTCCGATAGCCCTTTTTGTACAAACTCAGTGTTTTCTTATTTGCTGTTTGTCATATTTTGAATGTGACTGCGGAAGCCGGTATAGAGAGCCTGATCGTTACGCCCTCCGGGATAGCAGATATTGCCTCCGAACTCATAACATTTGGCATAGTCAGCCGTC
>JBBDRV010000053.1:0-10146 GCA_040905285.1 Balneolaceae bacterium
TGCCCTGGCCGGGATCATCTCCTTTTCGGCATAGGCGTCAACAGCCCGGTAGCTTTCCACACCCTCCACAAACAGCGCCGCCGGCTCCCCGTCCCCGCCGATCCGTACCTCCGTGCTGCCGGCCGTTCCCACGTCCAGCCAGAGCCGGTCTCCGCCGGCAAGCACGATATCCTGAAAATCAATCCTCAGAAGCAGCCGCCGGTAATCCTCATCGAATCCCGTAAGGTTCACGGCAAACTCATTCCACAGGCGCAGCGGCAGGGCCGGATCATGGACCCGCACAAACAGCGTCTCTTCCCGCTCCATGGTCTTCACCGGCAGCGAAAGGGTGACCGAGGTGACCCCCGTCTTCTCGTGATAGGGCCCGCTCATAATGTTCAACCGGCTGAACGCCCCGATGTCAACCGACCGCGCGGTTCCGGCCCCTTCCCCCGATGTCACCGCAAAGGTGCGCTCGTCGCGGGACGTCACCGCATGCAGACTGAAGTGGCCCCGGCGGTCCAGAACCGGTGCGTCCGTCAGCCGGAGCGGATGCATCCCGCCCGCCGGCCGGTAGCCGGCGGACGGGGTCGTCGTATAATGGTACAAACCAACATTCTGAATGCGCTTTCTGCCCGAAAGCGGAAGATTGACATCCCCCTTGAAGCCTGTCGGCGATCCGTATTCCTCGTTGTAGGGGATCCGGTAGGAAGCACCCTCAAAACTGTATTCCGTGGGGGTGCCGTACCCTTCGGTGAACGGAATCCTGAAGGTGGAGCCTTCCGTGGCCGTAATCGTCGACCCGTAAAAGAATCCATGGCCCTCCGGCACGCGGAACAGATCCTCCACATCCCCCATGGCCTCCGATCCGGCCTGCACCTTCACATTCGTCAGGTTGCCGGTCAGCGTGATATAATTGACTTTCGAACCGGGGGATGTCCGCAGATCCACCTTCTCTGCATGGAAATCAACATCACCGGGAATAATGGTAAACAGGGCGTAGGGATGCGGCCAGGCCATCTCGTTGCGGCCGTCAATCACATGCCAGCCGGGTATATTGCCGTCACCGGCAAACTCGGGCCAGACTTCAGTAAACGACAGCGCCGTGCCGGGAGTCGCCACAGGCAGGCTGCCGCCGGCATCGCCCCCGCTGTAATGCGACAGCCGCTCCGCATCATAGCCGTCACGACTATAGACGGGAGCATCGTCACCCGGAGGCGTATTCGAGGTGGACAGATCCATTATTTCCGCCTCGGAAAGGGGCCGGTCCATCAGGTAAAGCTCATCATAGCTGACCATCGGCATGGGCAGATGGAACAGGCCGGGTGGCGCCGTGGCAAACCAGCCGCCGTCGCCCCATGAAGAGCCGATCTTCCGGCCGTTGAGCCATAACTCCAGGCCATTGGCCCAGTCCCAGTTCATCACAATATGGTTCCAGCGGTCTTCCTCCCAGCTGACATCGGTGCTGATTTCGTGGCGCTCATAGCGGGCATCGCGCAGATAGGCTCCAAGGTTGTTGTCTTCATCGACCACAATGCCGATCAGGTCCCGCTCCGTACGGCCAAAAGAAATGCTGGCCTGCTCGAAAAGAGCGCCGTGAAACGGCAGCTCACCCCTCGCCCAGAAGGCAACCGCACCCAGACGGGTGCTGATCTTGCCGCTGCCCCAGGCGACCAGCTGGTTAAAACCAAAAGGGCTTCCCGGCCTGGCATTGGCAATCACCGCACGGGTCAGGCCGAGGTCGATTCTGGTCATGTTGGTCGCATCCGGCGGATCGGGAATGAAGCTCATCCGGATGGCTTTGCCGAAACGACCGGCCGGAAAATCGATTTCCCGATCCCCGACCGACTTGCGGCCCGACTGCTCCAGAAAATCCTCTTCAAAAATCTCTCCGCTGTCGAACGACAGGTGAAACGAAACCGGCGACCGGCGAAGTTCCAGGTCCGTATCGCCTGCTCCCTGACTTTGTCCGCAGGCCGTATTCCCCGGCAGACCTGAACTCAGCAGAAAGGTGAGGCATGTCACTGAAAAAGTTAGCAATCGTATTGTAAAATTCATCTATCCCTGTTTAATTTTGACTAAAATATCACCATCCCAATATCACCACCCTTCAGGCCGGGTACCGGGGCCGTTGCACCGTCGGAAAAGAGGGGCCGGCATGAATTGCCGGCTGATCCACTTTATATCTTCCGGATCCGGTTAAAGAGAGTCTGGCAAACGGCTTCAATACTCATTTTTTCCATTTCATTCTGCAACCTCCCCGGCAGAGCCCATTCCTGTCTCCTGGCGTCGGTACTCATAGCGGGAATCCGGGAAAACCGGATCAGCAGAGAATGGACAAAATTATTACCGGGCGTTCAGGGGCACCGGCCGGCTCCGGCGGGCGGAAACGACAGAATTAAATGCGATCAACAGCTGTCCGGATAATGCCAGGGGTCATGCACAAGAACAGGTCCGTTAATTGTTCGCAGAAGCAGTGGTTTCTCTCCACGGCTGAATTCAGCTAAGGAAACAGCTCCTGCAGATGTTTCAAGTTGACAGTCTGTCCTCACACCCAAAGAATCCAGATCGGAGGATAAACGTCTCAAAGTTTCAACAGATACCGGATCGGGCACCCGTATAAGTAGATCCAGGTCACTTTTAATCATAACGGCAGGAAAATCACTGGCCAGCTCGAACCCTGCACTTCCCGTCGGCCCCCAGTCCAGCTGGTAAGCCCCGGCCATTTCATCAACCCGTTGAATGGCTTTCATAACCTGAATAGCGTCCGTACGGCAATTCTCATGCCACCGTTTTTGGCGCACCAGCTTTTCAGGGGAAATAACCTCTTCTACTTCATTTTGATGGATATGTGCGGCAAAACGCTGACTGCGAAACTTTCCCCGTATGCCGATCGGGATTTTATCAGCAGTAACGGGTGACCGGCGAACAACAACGAATGGAGTCTTTATAACGGATTCCCTTGCCCAACCGGGAAACGGGCCATTTTCCAAAAATGAAAGACCCTCATTCAACTTTAGCAGGTCATGAGGTTTTATCACCATTGTTTTTTCAGAAGCTTTCTTACTCGGATTGAAGCACTCCTTCCTCCTGCCAGGGCTTCTGCGGATGAAAGACGGGTTTTCAGGTCATTTGAAGAGGATCGTATCTCCCTGACTGCAGCAGACAGTCTATCCCTGACTATCTGGCAATCCCGCTCATCGGGATGATCAGCATCTATGCCGCCAATTAATTCATGTACAGCCCCGAGCTTTGCAAATGACCCGATATCATAGGCCATTGCGGGAGTCTGCTCTGTTGCTTCTTCCAATTCTTCAATCGTGCGCCGCGTAATGCGCGCGGCAGAATGTTTTGACATTACATGGACATTTACACCGGCATCGTTCAGGGCTATAATCCGATTTGCCTGAAGACCGTGTGCCAGAAATCCGCCGGAAATGGCATTGCCAACAATGAGTGCAATCACAGGATGTCCCGCTAATCTGGCAGAGGCATATGCATCCGCCGCCGCCGCACAGGCCAGATGAATGCCCATCAGCTCTTCATTATAGCCATAAGCCTGACCGGGTATATCCACGATCGCTATAATTGCACGTTTGTCACCCTGTTTATCCTCGTCAATTGCTTCTCTTACATATTTTGCAATGGCCCATCCTTCCTGCAGACCGATCTCTCCTTTCCGGGCACGGGGGAAGGGACTGCCGGGATCGGGCACGACCGAAAGGCAGCGAATTCTCTCTTCACCCAGGCTGCCGTCTGCACACTGTACAGAGGATGCCGGACGGTTGGATGAATCGTTCGTATTAGTCAGTATGTCAAACCAGGTACGCCCCCTGGAAAAACTCTGCTCTTTTGCTTCTGTTTTAGCCGATACGGCTGATGCAGCTGATACGGATTCGCCTGAATATGTTGATTCAGCCTTCTGATATGCTTTTCGAAATCCGGCCGGAGTCAGATGCCGGGTAGGGTCAACTGATTTTAGCAAACGTTCAAAAAAGTCCACCCGGACGGATCGCGGCTTCTTATTTATGCCTTTCCTGAACACCCCTATGACACAATTTCTGATAGCCAGACTGTCATCCTGCACCAGGTGATCAGCTAATCCGGTATGAAACCGCTGTATTCCTCCGATGGCGTTCCATACCACCTGACGGTTTTTTGAATCAAACTCTTCAATTCCTGCCTCCTGTTCGATCACTTCAGGTCCATTCAGTCCTATTCTCGCTTCACGTGTAACGATTAGGGAATCAAGTAACCCCGCAGTTACTGACATGCCGCCAAAAGAGCCAACCATTCCGGGTACAACCCCTGCCACAGGTACAAACTGTCTCAGTGAAACAATGGCGGCTCCAATTTCGGCAATTGATAAAAGGCCATAATTTGCTTCCTGAAGACGAACTCCACCTGTATCGAACAGCAAAACCGGCCGTGTAAGTACTCCGTTTTCGCAATCGCGAAGTACCAGTTCCAGCGATCCGGCTATTTTTGCCCCGGAAACTTCACCGATTGTTCCTCCCTGAAATTTCCCCTCGACAGAAATCACAACAGCAGATTCACCGTCTAATTTACCTCTTGCAATAATGACGCCGTCATCGTTTTGCGGAACAATTCCCTGTGACTGCAGATGAGGTGATTCAAACCTTTCAAACGGATCTATCAGTTCCCTGAACGTATCTTTATCCAGAATAGCCGCTGCACGATCCCTTGCACTTTTCTCTATAAAACTGTCTTTCATTAGTTTCATTGCGTTTTACTCACCTCCATTACCTGTTGCAGCCGAAGCAGCACCACGCCCGGTGTTGCACCAAAATCATTAATGGTTATATCCGCAGCGATATCGTGGACCGTGAAAAAGCGCACGAGAATCCTTTCCCAGGTCTTTTCAAAGCCCTCTACAGAAGTTCTAACCTCTATGCGGGCCCGTGGCTGGTTCGACGGCACCAACAGCATTTCCAGATCACCTGAACTTACAACACCAACATGTGCACGACGGCCGGACTTAAGGGTAGCTGGATATTCAAATACTCGGGTTTTCATATTTCTGGGGTTTTCACATCAATTCCATTTTTTACATCAATTCCATTTTTCACGATAATGCCCGTTTTTACGGAGGATTCCGGTGGCTGTCGAGGAATATAGTCGCTGCCAGCAAGTCCGCACTCCCGCCGGGGGACACATGCCGCTCCAGGCATTCTTTATCCAGATCGGCCAGAGCTTGCCACCCCCGCATTGTACCTGTCCCTCCATTCCTGATCACGTTTTGTGCTTTTTCCTTGATAGTGTATAAAGCTTCAGGACCTCCCCGATGCAGTATGCACGTGTCGTCGAGAGTTGCCATAAGTGCCACTAACGTATCAATTCTTGCCAGAGATTCCGGCAATCCCTTTTGTCGGGCTCGAACCAGGTGCGGCAAAGCTATCTGCATTATATGAGGATAACCCTCTTCAGCTTCACCTCTTGCCCCCCGCGTGCCATAGCGTTTACTGACATAATATCCATTTGTTTTTTTGACCGGAGCATATCTGTCGGGATAGCCCGCGAGTCTGCCGGCTGTTTGAACAATTTTCTGTACATCTTTTTCCGGCCATAAAATGGCGACACCTGCAGTCAGGAGACCTAAAGTCCATATGGCCCCCATGTGCGTATTGACATGTCCGGTGGTTTCAAACATCGTCTTCTCACCGCTGCGGCCGATACAGGCCAGTTCTTCCCGAAGCGTCTGTGACGGATTTTGTCGATACGCCGCTTTTGCCATGTCAACAAAAGTTTTTTTCAGGGCTTCTGCAGATTTGATCATCAGCCCGCAGGACATATCTGAATGGGAGCCGCTGTTCTGTTCATCGACAAGACCCGGTTTCGGTGTCAACCTTGCTTCTTCCACAAGAGCACAGGCGGCTTTCCGGCCAATAAACAGACTCCGCTTAACTGCATCCTTGTGTGTCGTCTGAACAGCCATCTACCAACTCCGGAATTTTGCCGGTGGCCGGTACAGATCACCCGACCAGTCGACGAGCTCCTCAATGCTTTTGGCTGCCAACAGGGAGCGCTTTGCATCTGTTATTCTTATACCCAGGTCCTCCGGAACGGCCACCAATCCTTTTTTCCGCAATTTGTTCTTTGTCTCTAAATCACATTCCATACCGATAGGCGTTACACCGGCGATAGATGAAATGGCCTGACGCCGTTCTTCACCGCTGTCCGTTTTATATAAATAGGCTATTCCCTCTTCAGTTATAAGATGGGTTACATCCTCTCCGTAAATCATGACCGGGGTTACGGCCAGACCGGCAGCATCCCGAACGCTGATTGCATCAAGGGATTCCACAAACACCGGCTGATTCCCCGACTGAAATGTTTCAACAATCTGAACAACCAGTTTCCTGCCCCTTTCCAGAGGGCCTTTATCTGTAATCATATCCAGCCAGGCAGGGGAGGAATGTCGCCGTCCTCCCGGATTATGGCCCAGATTGGGCGCTCCGCCAAATCCGGCCAATCTGCCGGACGTGACCGTTGAGGAATTGCCGTTTCCATCCATTTGCAGTGTGGAACCTATAAACAGATCAACAGCATACTGCCCGGCTAACTGGCTCAGGGTACGGTTGGATCTCATACTGCCATCCCGGCCGGTAAAAAAAATATCAGGCCTTGCAGTAACGTAATCCTCCATACCTACCTCACCGCCGAAGCAATGCATGCTTTCAACCCAGCCACTCTCAATGGCCGGTATCATCGTCGGGTGAGGGTTCAGAGCCCAATTCTTGCAAATTTTGCCCTTCAGCCCAAGGCTTTCCCCATAGGTCGGCAGGAGCAATTCAATTGCTGCCGTATTAAAGCCGATACCATGGTTCAGAGATTCAACCCGGTGG
Source organism: Balneolaceae bacterium (assembly GCA_040905285.1). Taxonomy (GTDB): domain Bacteria; phylum Bacteroidota; class Rhodothermia; order Balneolales; family Balneolaceae; genus JBBDRV01. Next base: position 6,846 of record JBBDRV010000053.1, read on the forward strand.
CGCTCATATACTCCGCGAATGGCCATCATTGCCATCAGTATCTGGATTTCAGATATATGTCTCGGATCCCGGGTAAATAACGGCTCCAGCGGATAGGGCTTGTCAGCAACAACTATGAAATCAATCCATGAGCCGGGGATATCTACCCGGGGCAGTGTTTCCGTCAGTTCATTCACCTGGGCAATCACTATGCCGTCCCTGAAGGCGGTTGCCTCTACAATGGTAGGTGTTTCTTCTGTATTTGCGCCGGTATAAAGATTACCCTGCTGATCGGCTTTATCTGCCGCCACCAGCGCAACGGACGGAGTTAAATCTATAAACAGCCGGCCGTAAAGTTCAATGTACGTGTGGATTTCTCCCATTGAAATTTTGCCGTCTTCCACCATTTGCGCCATTCTCAAGCTCTGCTGGCCTGCAAAGGCAAAGTCTATTTTACTTGCAATTCCTTTTTCAAATATATCCAGGTGTTCAGGTCTTGATATACTCGAAATGATCATGTGCAAATCATTCACTTTTCCCGGATCCATTCTGTTTAAAGATTCCGACAGAAATGAGGCCTGCTTCTGATTATTTCCCTCGAGTGCCACCCTGTCACCGGAAACAATCAATTTTTCCAGAACATCTATTATCCGGCTGGTCGGAATAACTTTCCCGTCTGTCAGTTTTTCCGCCTTCCTCATCCTGTCCGCCTTTGCATCACGTCTGGAAGTCCATGTTTTTGGATACCCTGCAGATTGATTGACCGACTGGCCCATGTTACTCCTTACATTTTTTTTGCAGTTTGTCTTTTTCTCAAATTTCATCTTTCATGCGGTTCACCAGTATGCGGGTAGACTGGATGCCTGCATTATCTACAGAAACAGCACGTGCATCCGGGAACGCCTGCCCCGCAAGACCGGTCAAAACACAACCCGGTGGCATTTCTACAAACAGTCGTACCCCCTTTTCAAAAAACACAGATGTTGCATCATGCCAGCGGACAGGCTGTGTGATACTGAAAGCCAATTCTTCCCTGATCGACTGTGCATCACGTAATACACGCGCTGTCCTGTTTGAAGCAAACGGGATCCGGGGCTTATTGACGATCATCTTGTTTAACGCTTTTAACAATTTGGTTGAAACGGGCTCCATCAATGTGCAATGGGATGGCACTCGGACAGGCAACAATTCCGCTGTCCGTGCTCCTTCTTTTTGTGCAACTGACAGCACTTTTTTAATCCCCTGGACGGTACCTGTAATGGTTATCTGACTTGGTGAATTCAAATTTGCCATATAAACCTGCCCTTCACTTACAGATTCTTTCAGCAGGGACCGAAGGTCAGTTTCCCTGATTCCGGTTACTACCCCCATGCCGTATTTTGAAGGAAATGCTTCTTCCATCAATTCTCCCCGCAGCTTTACCAAAGAGACCGTTTCTTTAAAATCAAGAATACCAGCTGTTACGGCTGCCCCGAACGCACCGACAGAATGACCGGCCACCATATCCGGCTGAGCCCCTTCTTCCTGTAAAGTTCTGGCAGCAGCCACACCTGCAACAAGCAGTAAAATCTGGGTGGCGACAGTCGAGTGCAATGACTTTTCCGTATCCCAGAGAAGAATATCGTCCTTAACCACTTCACCGGCCTCTTTCAGCGACTGTTCAATCGACGGATGACTGGCAAGTCCATGAAGCATACCGGGATACTGCGATCCCTGTCCTGGAAACAAGTAGGCAACCTTCATGACCTGTACCTATCGTATATCATCTGTTCACCGGCTGACGGTTATCAGGTTTGGCATTCATATGATTTTTTTCTTTCGTGCAAATCCGGGGTTTACATCCGAATGCAATCCCAGTCTATACCATCCAGATTCTATGTAATCCAGTTCCATACAATCAGAACTCTATACAATCCCCAGATAAACAATAACCGTCGAAAAGAAAAGCCCTGCAATTCCAATAATGAACAACTGATTGAAAAATTTGACTTTATTTACATTTTCACCTGCAGAAGCCACAGCCAGGGCGCCCAACGTGGAAATAGGACTATTCGTTACCATATGCGCCCCCATTATAAGAGCAGATATTATCTGGGTCGGATTACCCCCGATTTCAGCGACCAGGCCGGGTACCGTGGGTATCAAAGTTGGCATGACGACACCGGATGCACTTGAAACCAGGGAAAGACACCCTGCGATAACACCCATTATGGGAGCTGCCATCTGTCCATCCATTACCCTGGTAAGGGAATGTGACAAAAGGTCGATGCCTCCGGTTGTTTCTGAAACTTTCACCAACATGGTCACTCCGCACACAAGGACAATTGTAGACCACGGAACAGCTTCCATGGCAGGTTTTTCTTCTGCCACACCCATTAAAAGGAGGACGACCACGCCTGCAAAGGCAGTTAAACCGATATCCCACCTGCCAAATACGATAGCTGCCACTACGAGAAGAAAGACGGCAACCGTTATTTTCTGTTCCCTGTTCAATGGCTGGCTCAACATGTTCACATCAGGGTTGGTATCCTTTAACGAATGACCTTTCAACAGGAAATAGAGAATGCATGCTAAAATGGATTGGCCGATAATTTGCTTGCCAAAAATGCTCATGCTTATCTCGAGCCCCTGTTCATTCGTGAGGGCTGCCGCTATAATCCCTGTTGGAGCAATCGGAGAAAGACCGCCTGCATTTGAACCGGCAATGACCATCGTCGCCATCAGGAGCGGCGAAATCTTGTAATTCAGGGCTATAGTCATGGCAATAGGCAGTACAAGTGCACAGATTGCTATATTCCCGGCCCCCAATGCTGCAAGTACTCCGGACATAATAAAAAATACCGCAGGGACAAGCTTTGTTTTGCCAAGAGTGGCCTCGACTGTTTTATGGGCAAGCAGACTGAGAGTGCCGTTCACTCTGGCGATGCCAAAAAGGAGTGTCATCCCCAGTAACATAAAGAATAGTTGAAGCGGCCAGCCGCTTATGATCTCTGAAGCTGGTATTCCCGATATAAAAAAGCCAATTAAAAATGCAAAAACGATACTTATCATACCGATATTCACACCAAGATAATTGCCGATAGCAATCGCCGCCAGTATGGCGATAACTGAAATAATTGGAACAAGCATTAGCAAGAATTTTAAATGAACAAGCAGGCCGGAACTGACATTTTGCCAGACACGATTTCATCCTGTTCCGTGAATACTGCTACTCGTAATTTATCCGAAAGCTCCCGCCACGGACGGACACACGTATCCAAACCATTACCGGTGCATTTCGCAGGCCCTGCAGTCCGGGGGTGTTTCCACCGGTACGCGGTTG
>JBBDRV010000054.1:0-10101 GCA_040905285.1 Balneolaceae bacterium
GGCTTAAAAGGCCGTTGCTCTACCAACTGAGCTACCGATTCAGCCTTTTCTCAAAGAATGACAAGATAAGGCTTTCAGTAACTGAAAATCAAACATTTTATCATAAATTTTTTATGACAAATGTAGTACTATTGTTGACAACCGATTAAATAAAACCGCAAGCGACTTATGGCATCTGTATTCAAGAAAATTATAAATGGAGAGATTCCCTCATACAAAGTAGCGGAGGATGACCGTCATTTTGCATTTCTGGACATCAATCCGATTGCAGAAGGACATACCCTGGTGGTTCCAAAAGAGGAGACAGACTATTTCTTTGATTTGCCTGATCCGGATTTACAGCATCTGATGTTATTTGCAAAAAAGATTTCAAAAGCAATTGACCGGGCACTTGATCCACTAAGGACAGGAGTTATTATACAGGGCCTGGAGGTGCCCCATGCACACCTCCATCTGGTTCCTCTTTATACTACAACTCAGTCCATGGCCCTCGGCAACAACGTGACGGTGGGGAAGGACCTGATGGCAGAGATAGCGGAGAAAATATCCAAAGAGGTTTCAGGTTGAATTCATGCCGGCCGGTTTTCATACCGGATCAATTTTACCGACCTTTATTCTGAACAGAAAAGGACGACCAAATGAAAATTCTCATATTGAACGGGCCCAACCTGAATTTGCTGGGCAGCAGGGATGAAAACATTTATGGATCTGAAACTCTGGAGCAGATTCTGAAAAAGGTTGAAACAGCCTTTCCGGACCTGGAAACGGAGTGGTTTCAGAGCAATCATGAAGGCGAGCTGATTGACCGGATACAGCAGGCGGAAAAATCGGGATTTGACGGTATTGTGGCTAACTGGGGAGGGTATACGCACACATCCGTTGCTATTCGTGATGCCCTGGAAACGATTTCCATCCCCCGGGTCGAGGTGCACCTGTCCAATATTCACGGACGTGAGGAATTCCGTGAACGATCCGTTACCGGACGCGTGATGGACGGAGTTATCACCGGTTTCGGGTCGGACAGCTATATATTGGGCATACAGGCGGTTACGTTGATTAAGAACGAAAATTGACCGATCAGATTAATTCGGCCCCGGTAAATCACGAATAAAAACTGACCCTTTGCATAAACTCCGCGAACTCTTTTCGGATACACTGATATACGGGATAAGCAGTGTATTTGCCAGATTTGTGAATTATCTGCTGGTTCCTTTCCATACCGATGTATTTGAACCTGCACGATACGGTATAGTGGGCCTGATTTACGCTTCCATTGCATTCCTGAATGTAATTTTCACAATGGGAATGGAATCCGCTTATCTCCGCTATGCCAAGGACAGGGAAGAGGCTCCCCATGTCTTTAAGACTCTCCAGGTTGGTCTTCTTGTGGCAGCCTCTTTGTTTGTGGCTGTTCTGTGGCTGCTGGAACCCCAGGTCCTTTCCCTTTTGAACCTGGACGAACGGACAGCCGGCATCTACCTGATGATGCTGGGAATCCTCTGGTTTGATACACTCTCGATTGTTCCCTTTGCCGAATTGCGGCTGGTTCGGCGGTCGTGGCTTTTTGCTCTTTTGAGGACAGGCCACGTGATCGTCAATCTCTTCCTCAACTTCTATTTGATTCTGGCCCTCGGGTATGGAATAGAGGCGGTTTTTATCAGCAATCTGGCGGCCTCCGCTATTGTGACGCTGCTGATCTGGGCGTTTACGGTTCCGCTAATGAAAGGGAGATGGAACAGGGACTGGCTGCAAAAAGCGTTTTCTTTCGGCTGGCCATTCGTGCCGGCCGGGATCGGTTATGCGGTAAACGAGATGCTCGACCGGTTTTTCCTCAACGCAATGGATCCGGAACAGGTTCAGGCAATCTACGGACCAGGGTATACAGCGGAAGATATCGTCGGCATATACATCGGATGCTATAAAGTAGCCGTCTTTATGCTGCTACTGATCCAGATGTTCCGCATGGCGTGGCAGCCGTTTTTTATGCGTCATTCCGAGGATGCGGATGCCCCCGTAGTCTTTGCGCGCGTTTTTATCTATTTCAATCTGGTCGCTGCCGGCCTCTATCTGTTTGTCGGGCTGTTTGCGCAGGAAATAGTGGCCTTACCCATACCCGGAACAGATGCAACGCTGATTAACAGCCGATACTGGACAGGCCTGGAAATTATTCCACTGCTGCTGCTTGCTTACTGGTTTCACGGCTGGTACATCAACTTTTCGGCCGGAATCTTCATAAGTAAAAAAACGGTTATACTGCCTAAAATAATGTTGGCCGGAGCGGTCATCACAATCGCTGCCAACCTGGCACTTGTCCCCTATTTGGGGATGATGGGATCAGCCTGGGCTACAACAGCCAGTTACGGAACGATGGCCCTCAGCCTTCATTATTTCAGTACGAAAGAATTCAGTGTGCCGTACAGCCTGCGGTACGGAATGATCCTGATGGTACTGATGGTGGCCATTGTATGGAGTGTCCCCGCCCTGAGCAGTCTGTCTGGCAAAGAGGCATTTACCATAAAGCTGACCCTGTTCTTCCCGGCCGTTCTGGCTTTGGTGTGGCAGGTTTTGACTGAACTTAAAAAAGACAGAAATATGCTTTAGTGCATATAAAAAACCCCGCCGGATGAGACACCCGGCAGGGCTAAAATGCAAGTAGTGAAGTGCTTATGTGTCTTCGTTTTGTTGCGATTTAACAAGTGGAACTTCAACCTTCAAGAGACCTGTTCCAGTGCATATCTTCTGAAAAGGTACCGGAACAGTACTTGCCGGCTGTATTGGTAACAGAGTATTATTCAGAATGTTGTCTGAACACATCAGGTTTTTATCAGTTTTTTAAAATCCTCGAGTACGGACCGCACATCCGTGGCCGATTCATCCAAAAGTTGCTGTTCATTTTTGTTTAAATCAACCTCGATAATATTTTTAATTCCGCCGTGCCCCAGCTTTACCGGAACGCCGACATAGAGATCATCAATTCCGTACTCACCTGTAAGCCATGCACAGCACGGGAAAATCCGGTTCTGATCAAGCATAATGGATTCCACCATTTGTGCCGCCGCCGCCCCCGGCGCATACCAGGCTGAAGTACCCATCAGGCCGACAATTTCACCGCCACCCTTTTTAGTCCGCTCCACGATGGCATCCAGTTTCCCTCCGTCGATGAGTTGTGTGACCGGAATTCCCGAAACGGTTGTGTATCGGGGCAGCGGGACCATGGTATCGCCATGTCCGCCCATCAACAGAGCCTGGATATCTTTCGGGGAGACGTTCAATTCTTCAGCCAGAAATGCACGATAACGGGCTGTGTCCAGAATTCCCGCCATACCCATCACTCTGGAGGAATCAAATCCGCTTGCCTCGTAGGCCACATAGGTCATGACATCCAGCGGGTTCGATACAACAATCAGAATTGTATCCGGAGAGTATTTTACCAGCTGTTCGGTTACGCTTTTAACTATTTTGGCATTGATTTCAAGCAGATCATCACGGCTCATACCGGGACGGCGGGGAACGCCCGCTGTAATTACACAAACATCGGAATTTGCCGTGTCTTTATAGTCAACACTTCCGGTAAGCCGGGTATCAAAACCATGAATGGGGGACGCTTCCCACTGATCAAGCGCCCGGCCCTTTGATGGATAGAACGTCTTGTCGTTTTCCCTTTTTTCAATGTCCACCATAACCACTTCTCTGGCAAAATCACGCTGGGCAACGGAAAGAGCCACTGTTGAGCCGACATTGCCTCCTGCGCCTACAACTGTTACTTTCATATGATCGTCTTTTTTAATGATTGTTAATGAAATCCTGTCAGGGATAAATTTTTTCAGTGTCCTGAAAATAGGGCAATAATCCAGATCAGCCAATCAAATTATCAAGAGACTGCTTTCGACTGTCATGGCTTCTTCCTTGAGTCCATTCCCCACATCAGTTTGGACCGCAATGTATCAAAATAATTTTGTTCCTTCAGTTGAATCAGCTTTACAGTATGATCTGATCTACGGATTTGCACTTCGAACGGCTGATTCTCCACGTCCGTAATCCTGCCGTCACTGGAAAACAGAACATGATCCGCGTTTTCCAGAATACGGATTGTCAGGGGCTTGCCGGAAGAGAGAACAAGAGGGCGAGTCGTGAGAGTATGAGGATTGATCGGCGTAAGTACCATGACAGGTGTGCCAGGCATGACAATAGGACCGCCTGATGAAAGATTGTATGCCGTAGATCCGGTCGGAGAGGCAACAATCAATCCATCCGCCCAGTACCGGTTGATGAAGTGCCCGTCATAACTTGCCGTAAGCGTGATGAGGGATGTCGTGTCTTTTTTAGCAAAAAGAAACTCGTTGAGTGCGTAGTGCCTTCTGCCTCCGTCGACACCCGCTTCCAGCATATACCGCTCATCGATCCTGAAGTCATTCAGCAGGACGGCGTTCAGGGCCTCCAGAATCTGCTTCTGGTGAATATTGGCCATAAACCCGAGCCGGCCGCTGTTGATTCCCAGGATCGGCTTGTCAAGTTCCCGGATGATCTGGGCTGTGTAAAGCATTGTGCCGTCTCCGCCGATCGCAATGGCAATATCGGACTTGCCGATCGCCTCCCTGTCGTCATTGACCGGATGAAAGATTTTTTCCGGGGGCATATCGGCCAGATCAAAGAGGGAGGCATGGCCGAAACAGGAAACGCTATTCTCCCTGCACCATCCGAGCACCATTTTCAATGGCCGGGTAACTGTGTATTTGCCTGGATGTGCAATGAGTGCAAACTTCATGAATCAGTAAGTTTGTGAGTTCAACCGCAGTTCTTCCGGCCCTGTCCGGCTGCTGTGAAAAAGCGGGTTGCCCCGATGCTATTCGTTTTTGGATGTATTCCCTGGTCCTTTTAACCCTTTCAGCCCGCTGGCCGCTTTCTGACTCAGCAGGTTGGTTCCATAAGACTGAACCCGGCCATTTTTCCGGGCGTGCCTCCGGACGGCCAGATCAATTATCTCCTGCAAAATGTCACCGAAACCTGATCCTGTTTCTTCCCACAAATAAAAGGAAAAAGATCCCGGTATCGTGTTTATTTCGTTGAAATAAAATTCAAGGGTATCGGCATTCACCAGAAAATCCAGCCTGACTACTCCATTTCCCCTGAAGACTGTGAATATTTTTTTTGAGACATCCTGGATTTTTCCGGTCAGTTCACCGGAGATGTCGGCGGGAATAACCCGTTCAGCTGAAGCCATTCCCTTTGTCCCGCCCGCATCATTCTGATACTTGTCCCTGAAGGAGAGCAGCTCCGTATCACTTGCCGGCCTTTCGCAGACACTGACCCTGCAATTCTCCGATGAACCCAGAACCGAACAGTTGATTTCCATCAGCGGGTCTACAGCCTTTTCCACCAGAAGGTGTTCATCATACCTGAAGGCTTCTTCAACCGCTTTGCTGAGCTGGTTTCTGTCTTCGGCCCTGGCGACTCCTATACTGCTGCCCAGATTCACGGGTTTTACGATGACAGGGTATCCCATTTTCTCAATCCTGCCGCTGAGGGAATCCGGATCTGCCCCCCAGCCGGATTCATAAAAATGACAATCCTCCACAACAGGAATTTCGTGTGCCCGGCAGAAGGTTTTGGCGGTTACTTTGTCCATTCCGATTGCGGAGGACAGCACATTACAGCCGGTATAGGGAATATTGAATATCTCGCACAACCCCTGGAAAGATCCGTTTTCTCCACCTGATCCATGAAATGCGATCAGCATGACATCAATGGCATACTCACCGGATTTTTTCAGAAAACCTGTTTTCAACTCCCGCAGCACAGGTTTTGAATACTCGTTGTGGGCCAGTGTGCAGGGTACGCCCCTGTCAATAACCTTGTCCAGGTTTTTATAATGCTCCAGCTTCAGCAGGTAGTCACCGGTATACCACTTTCCCGTTTTTGAAATATAAAGGGGCCGTATTTCAAAAGGAGATTCTTCAAGCGCGGAGAGTGCCTGCATGGCCGTCAGCACAGAGACTTCATGCTCAGGCGATACCCCTCCAAAAGCTATGACTACTGATTTTTTTCCCATGTTGTTATTTAAGCGGATGTTGCCTGCGATATCTGCCGTCGCCATCATCAGCCGGCAGGCCGCAGGCCGCAGGCGGAGTTCTACTTTGAAAGATAAAGATTCTTGAACTCATACGGTTTCTTGAATCTTTCATCATCAAAATCATCCATGAAATAAATACTTTCACCGGTGGATTTCATTTCGGGTCCCAGTTCCTTTTTTACTTCAGGAAACTTGTCAAAAGGAAAGACAGGTTCTTTAATCGCCCAGTTTTTCAAATGGGATGTCAGGTCAAATTCTTTCAGCATGGCTCCCAGCATGACCTTGACACCGATTTTAGCTTCCGGCCGCTGGGTTGCCTTGGCAAGGAACGGTATGGTCCGGGTAGAGCGGGGGTTGGCTTCAAGCACATAAACCACCTCATCCTTGACGGCATACTGCACGTTCAGGAACCCGATAATATTCATTTCGGAAGCGATCCGCTCCTGATATTCCCTGATGGTTTTAATCACTTTGTCACTGAGGGAATATGTGGGAATCACCGCTGTAGAGTCCCCCGAATGAACCCCGGCCGGCTCTATATGCTGCATAATACCGGCGATATGCAGTTCCTGTCCGTCATATACCGAGTCGACATCCACTTCAATCGCGTGATCCAGGTACTTGTCAATAAGAAAATCGTTTTCCGGATGGGTTTTCAATATACGCTCCACATATCGCTCAAGCTCATCTTCCTTTACCGCAATACGCATGCCCTGTCCGCCGAGAACATAACTGGGGCGGATCAGCACCGGGTAAGTGATTCGCTTTGCAATTTTTAAAGCGTCATCAGCTTTTCTTGCAGTACCGTACGGAGGAAACGGAATCTCCAGTCGTTTCAGAAAATCGGAAAAAGAGCCGCGGTCTTCAGCAAAATCAATCATCTCGTAGGATGTCCCGAAGATCCTGATACCGGCTTCAACAAATCTTTTCCCCAGCTTGAGGGCCGTTTGCCCTCCTACCTGCAGGATCACCCCTTCCGGTTTCTCATGCTCGATAATATCGTATACGCGCTCCCAGAAGACAGGCTCAAAATAGAGCTTGTCCGCTATATCAAAGTCGGTCGAAACGGTCTCCGGATTGCAGTTCACCATAATAGCTTCATACCCCATCTCCTGGGCAGCAAAAACCGCATGGACACAGGAGTAGTCAAATTCTATACCCTGTCCGATCCGGTTCGGGCCGCTTCCGAGAATCAATACTTTCTTTTTGTCAGAAACGTCGCTCTCATTTTCACCGTCATAGGATGAGTAATAGTACGGTGTCTCTGCAGGAAATTCAGCCGCACAGGTATCAACCAGTTTAAAAACAGGTACCAGGTCCATTTCATGCCTCTTTTCCCGGACATCGTTTTCCCCGACGGATGCTCCGCTCTGGCTCAGCATCCACGCAATCTGCACATCGGAAAAGCCGGCCTGCTTCAGTTCAAAAAAGTCTTCTCTGGGTATGGAGTCGAGAGACTGGCCCTCTGTACGGTTTTCAAGGGAGACCATGTAGCGGAACTGTTGCAGAAACCAGGGATCCACTTTGGTGATATCGGCGATTTCCTCTACGGACGCTCCCATTTTAAGGGCATTGCGGATCTGTAGGGCCCGGTCCCAGTAGGGTTTCAGAAGCCGTTCCCGCACGCTCTTTCGATCAAGCTCTTCATAACCGTCAGCACCCAGACCCGACCGCCCGATCTCGAGGGACTGCCAGGCCTTGTTCATGGCTTCGGGAAAGTTTCGCCCGATGGACATTACTTCACCGACCGCTTTCATCTGCGTGGTAAGTTCTTCATCCACTCCGGAAAATTTATCAAAATTGAATCGGGGGACCTTTACAACCACATAGTCGATTGACGGTTCAAAACAGGCGGAAGAGACGCCGGTAATCGGATTCGGCAGCTCGTCCAGGGTGTAACCGACGGCGAGTTTGGTGGCGATTTTAGCAATCGGATATCCCGTTGCCTTGGAGGCCAGGGCCGACGAACGGCTTACCCGGGGATTGATCTCTATGGCAACCAGCCGTTCAGAGTCGGGATCGACGGCAAACTGTACATTGCATCCTCCGGAAAAGGTACCGATTGAACGCATCATTTTGATTGCCGCATCCCGCAATCTCTGATACTGTTTGTCAGTCAGTGTCTGAGAAGGGGCTACAGTGACCGAATCTCCGGTATGGACCCCCATCGGGTCAACATTTTCAATTGAACAGATAATAACCACGTTGTCATTGACGTCCCGGAGCAGCTCAAGTTCAAATTCTTTCCATCCGAAAATACTCTGTTCGATCAGTACCTGATGCACCGGGCTCAATTCAAGCCCGCGCAAAATCTTGCGTTCGAATTCGTCTTGTGTCCAGACGATTCCTCCCCCGGTTCCGCCCAGGGTAAAGGAAGGCCGGATCACTATCGGCAATCCCCCGAGTTCTTCTACGATTTCCTTGGCGTCCAGGAGCGATTCCGCTGTCCGGCTTTTTAACTGCTCAATTCCTATCTCCTCCATCAGGTTACGGAACAGTTGCCGGTCTTCGGTAATATTCACTGCGTCCAGATCAACACCTATTATATGGATGCCTTTCTTCTCCCAGTAATTTTCAAGATAGAGATCCCGGGCCAGGTTGAGTGCTGTCTGGCCGCCCATGGTCGGAAGTACAGCGTCCGGCTTTTCCTTTTCGACAATCTCTTTGATGGACCGGGTCGTAAGGGGTTTAAGGTAGATCGAATCAGCCATCATCGGATCAGTCATTATCGTGGCCGGGTTCGAATTGATCAGGATTACCTTGTACCCCTCTTCTTTGAGAGAACGGCAGGCCTGTGTGCCGGAATAGTCAAATTCGCAGGCCTGGCCGATAACAATAGGGCCGGAACCAATGATCAGTATTTTATGTATATCGTCGCGACGTGGCATCAGTGAGTTTTAGATGGTTGGTTAAAAAATGGATATTGTGAATGTACCGTGGCTGTGTGGCCTGAACCGGTGCGGATCCTGAAACACGACCATTCCGCTATACCAGTTCCTCTTTTCCCTGTTTTACCATCTCGATAAAACGATCGAACAGGTAGGCAGAGTCATGCGGACCCGGGGAGGCTTCGGGGTGATACTGAACCGACATTCCGGGGAAGTTTTTGAATCGCAGTCCCTCGATTGTCTGATCGTTCAGGTTGACATGGGTGATTTCAACCTTGCTTTCATCGATCTTCTTTTCATCGACGGCAAACCCGTGGTTTTGTGTTGTAATTTCCACAAGTCCTGTGTCCAGGTTCTTGACCGGCTGGTTGGCGCCACGGTGGCCTACAAACATTTTACGGGAGCCGATGCCTTCCGACAGCGCCATTAGCTGATGGCCGAGGCAAATGCCGAACAGCGGCTTGCCTGTTGTTTTGGCATAGTCAACAGCCGGAAGTCCGTAATGGGAGGAGGCATTGGGGTCACCCGGTCCGTTGCTGAAAAAATAGCCGTCGGCATCCCACACCCTGACATCATCCAGATTGGTTTCAGCCGGGAAAATGCGCAATGTGCATCCACGGTTGGTGAAACTGTCAATGATGTTCTGTTTGATCCCGTAGTCGAAGGCGGCAATCTTGTAGGGGCCGTCATCAGAGTGCACGGTCTGTGCCTCTTTTCTTGTCACTTTTGTAGCAAGTTCCAGTCCTTCCATGTCATCCCACTCTTTTGCCATCTTCACAAGCTGTTCCGAATCGGAAATATCCGAGGAGATAACTGCATTCATCACACCGCGGTTTCGGATGTGACGTACGAGTTTCCGTGTGTCGACCCCGGTGATGCCTGTGAGTTTATTCCGGATGAGGTAATCCTGAAGGCTGCCGTCAGCGACAGGGTTGCTGTAGTCCCATGAAAACGAGCGAACGATCAATCCCGCAATCATTACATTGCGTGCCTCATCATCCCGGGCCATTGTGCCGTAGTTGCCGATATGGGGATAGGTCATCATCATCAGCTGGCCGTAATAACTTGGATCGGTAAAGATCTCCTGGTAACCGGTCATGCTGGTATTGAAACATAACTCGCCGCCGGTAATGCCGTCATAGC
>JBBDRV010000055.1:0-1661 GCA_040905285.1 Balneolaceae bacterium
TGTGTAAAAAGGTCGCATGCGCAGCTCTGTAGAGTAAGTCCGACAGACTGCAAGGGGAATCATTAAAAAATGAGTGCATACAGGTATAAATTGCAAAAACAGGTTGTATCATCTACTTTCAAAACTACAATAGGGACAACAACAGGAATAGGGACAAATAACAGGGACACCAGTTGGCTGACAGAATTTCTGTGTGAATAGCCTGCCGTCTTTATATCAATAAACCAATGCCTTCAGGTTTATTGAATATTCTGATATCGGATTATGAGGGATAATAATGCTTTAATACTGTTTTAATGAGTAAAAGTGTAAAAATGAACGAGATGCAAATACTGGTCGTTGAAGATGACCCCGCTGTGAGAACCCTTGTGAAAGCCATACTGGAGCATAACGGCGGTATCGTCACCATTGCCAGGACCGCGAAAGAGGGTGAGAGCCTGGCTCTCCGGACAGGTTATGACATGATTATTCTGGATTTGAGTTTGCCTGATGGCAATGGATACGACATCTGTTCCAGCATCCGGAATAGTGATATAGACAGTCCTGTACTTTTTCTGTCTGCACAGCAGGAAACGGACGTAAAGATAAAGTGTCTCAAGGTTGGTGGTGATGACTACCTGACAAAACCTTTTAACAGTGATGAACTGCTGGCACGAATAGAGGCAATTACCCGACGGAGTGGCAACCATAGGATGGAAAGCGAACTGCTGTGTGATAATCTGAAAGTAGATCTGGTCGCACGAAAAATGTATATAAGCGACCATGAGATTTCGCTTACCAACAATGAGTTTAATCTGCTGGTCTACCTGATGAAAAACAGGAACCGTATCATTTCACAGGACGAGCTTGCCAAAAATGTGTGGGATATCCATTTCGACACCCAGACGAATTACATAAATGTCTACATCAGCTACCTGCGAAAGAAAATCCGTGAACATTCCGCAAAAGAGTTTATAGAGACAATCCGTAAAAAAGGCTTTATTTTACACTGTTCAGGCGGCAGGGAATAAACCTTCCGCCGGTGAAAAGCAGGTCAGCTTGGATAGGATCCGCTGATATAGTGTCTCAGATCGTTTATTTCCGCTTTCTGCTGGTCAATGATTGATTTGACCATATCGCCGATGGAGACAACTCCCTTCACCCGGCTGCCTTCCATTACAGGCAGATGACGGATCTTCTTTTCTGTCATAATTGTCATGCACGTTTCAACGGACTCATCAGGAGTGACCGTTATCGGCCCGGCCGTCATAATCTCCTTTACAAGAGTATCGCGGGATGTGCGGCCTTTCAGTATTATTTTATTTCTGTAATCCTTGTCAGAAAGAATGCCGAGCAGTTCATCCGTCTCCATCACCAGCAGAGCACCTACATTGTAGGTCGACATGAGACTGATAGCGTCAAAGACGGTGGCAACCGGAATTATATGGTATACTTCTGTGCCCTTTTTTGTCAGTATATCCTGTACTTGCATTGGTACTCCAGTTTTTTAATCGTCTGAACGAAGGGCACCTTTCAGGAACCCGTATTTTCAATTAAATGAATTTTTCTACTTTTGCAAATCAATTGCATCAACAGGCAGAAATAATTTTCATTTGTGGCAGGGTCGGGGCAGGTGGCAGGTGGCAGGGGCAGGTGACAGAGGACAGGTGGCAGGTGGCAGG
>JBBDRV010000056.1:0-9895 GCA_040905285.1 Balneolaceae bacterium
GGTCCGTCCGCCGGTATCGCTCTGTTTTCAGCTGTATCATCGATCTTTACCCAGAGGAAAGTAAAGGGTACACTTGCGATGACCGGCGAAATCACTTTACGAGGGCTTGTGTTGCCTGTCGGCGGAATTAAGGAAAAGGTGCTTGCAGCCAAACGTGCCGGTATTGAGAAAGTGCTCCTGCCCCAGAAAAATGAAAAGGATGTGGAGGAAATCGAGAAAGATGTAATCGGCGATCTCCAGGTCGACTATCTGGACCGGATGGATCCGCTGCTGGAACTGGTTCTTGAAAAAGAGAAAGTCCAGGAGCCCTCCGACCTTTTCACAGTTCCGGATTCCCACAGGGAACGTGTAAACAATGAACCCGGGAAGGATGCCACAGAAGAAATATCAGTAATGGAATAATCCGCTGCGATACTCCGGCAATATACCCGCGACAGTCACATGGGATGAGAAGAATCTCTGAAAAGAACAGATATTTCTATGACAACAAGTGACCGGACAAGAACCCACATGATTCTATGAAACAGGGTCTGGTTACACAGTCCATGGGCCTGTGGTATAAGGTGGCGGTCGGAAATGAGACTGTCGACTGCCGGATCCCCGGCAAATTCCGGCTGAAAGAAGAAGAAGTGACCAATCCGGTAGCTGTCGGGGACAGGGTCCGGATCCGGATACAGGAGGACCAGACAGGGCTGATCGAATCGATTGACCGGCGAAAAAACTATATTCCCAGGCAGGCTACTCACGGCAGACGCGGAGAACAGGTTATGGCAGCAAATATAGATCGTGCGTGGGCCGTTTTGTCTGTCCGGAAACCGACGTTGAAAACCGGCTTTATAGATCGATTCCTCGTTACCTGTGAAGCTTACGATGTCCCTCCGGGCGTTATCATTAACAAAACCGACCTCGCCCGGGATAAAGACCTGGCTTTTGTAAACAGCCTGTCCCGGCTTTACGGGGATCTGGGTTACAGGACACTTCTGACATCGACACAGGATCCCGAAAGCCTCAGGCCGTTGAAACAGGATATCAAACACCGCATTTCGGCTTTTGTCGGGCCGTCCGGTGTCGGGAAAAGCAGCCTGATTAATGTGATGGACCCGGATACGGACCTGCGGGTCGGCGAAATTTCCAGCTATTCAAATAAAGGTAAACATACGACAACCACGGCAAGGCTGATCCCGCTGGCCGGCGGACACATTGTGGACACACCCGGAATCCGGGAACTGGGGCTCGTCAATATCGAGCCATACGAACTCTCCCTTTTCTTTCCCGAAATGCGCGATTTTCGTGAAGAGTGCAAATACTATAACTGCACGCACAGCCATGAGCCCGGCTGCAAAGTTGCAGACGCTTTCAGCCGGGGCCAGATTAATGCTGAACGGTATAACTCCTATCTGAATATCCTGGAATCTCTGGACTGAAACAGACAGCAGGTTCGGTAACCGGCCCTCTATCCTGCGTTCCCATCTGCAGGGGAAATCTCCCTCTCATATGTTGACAGTTATAGATTTTTAATTATTTTCCCCTCACTATTTTTCTACCGAAAAAATCAATACACTACCGCTCCAATAACTAACCGTTCAGGTTTCTCTCCAAATAATAACGAAAATTAGGATTTCTAATGTCCCACCAACTAACTACTGTGGCCAGGTTATCTGTGGCCAGACTCTCCCTTTTCTTTTTTCTTGCCGCTTTCCTTCTACTGCTGCAGGCTCCCAAAGCTGAAGCCCAGCTGGGTGATGCCGGCGAAATACTGCGTGCAGGAGCCAACGACTCCAATCTGCTCATGGAAAACTATCTAAAGCCGTTTGGTGCCGGCTTTGGTGCCAACCTGAATACAGGATGGATTAATACTGCCCGCCCTTACCGTGTTTTTGGCTTCGACCTGAGAGCCGATGCGGCCCTCTCGTTCGTGCCGGAAGCAGACCGGTTTTTTTCAGTGGGTAATCTCGCTTTTCAGGAACTTGAACTGATGAGCGGGTCCTCTTCGGTGACTCCGACCGTCAGCGGGGATGATTTCTCCAATGCACGTGTCGGAAAAAGCTATACCAATAACAATACCACTGAAGAACTGTTTGCCTTTGACATGCCGCAGGGAACGGGTTATCCCTACGTCCCTTCCCCGATGGCGCAACTGACACTGGGAATCCCGATGGACAGTGACATATCCATTCGCTACTCTCCCACAGTTGAGATTCCGGATGTTGCCAGTTTCAATCTTTGGGGCCTCGGTGTGAAACACGGCATTAATCAATGGCTGCCCGGTGGCGAAGCATTTCCCGTGGATCTGTCCGCCCAGTTCGGGTATACAAAATTATCAGCCAGCGCCTCTTTCGATGTTCAGCCTGACTATGATCCGGCCGCCAACGATACCGAAGTCCCTCCCGGATTTGAAGCGGGGGCAGCGCGCTGGGACGGTCAGGGTATCGACCTGACCGCGAGCGGATACACAGCCAACCTGCTGGTAGGAAAAACCATTCCCATTCTTTCTTTCTATGCGGGTATTGGTTACCAGTCCTCCAAAGTGACGATAAAGACACCGGGATCCTATCCTATCACGGACGTCAATAGAAATGCCGATGGAAGTGTCAACCAGAACCAGCCGAAAACAATTTCAGAAATCAACAGTCCAATCAATCTGGAATTAAACGGAGAAAACAGTTTCCATACGATGGCCGGGATGCGTATCAGGCTCGCCATTCTGACGATCAGCGGAACGTATACTCTTGCAAAATATCCTGTTGCAAATGTAGGCGTCGGCATCAGTATCCGTTAATATCACTGAAACGGGCTCCTGTTCTTTCAGGTTTATTAAAAGCATGGCATTCAGAATGAAGTGTCATGCTTTTTTTTTGATATTGGGGAAAGCACTATTCAAATGAAACCACAGATCCTGATGACTGATCCGAAGAAAAAATTCAAAGACGTTAACAGCAGGCCTTCCTATTACGAGCATATACCGGTTACCATTTTTGGAGATTCAGATACCGCATCCAAAGCCATAGCCGGAGAGATCAAAAACCTCATAACAGAGAGAAACCGGGATAATAAAATGACTGTCCTCGGTCTCTCGACAGGATCCACCCCTGTAAGGGTATATGAAGAACTGGTCAGGATGCATCAGGAAGAGGGACTCAGCTTCAAAAAAGTGATCAGCTTTAATCTGGATGAATATTATCCGATGGATCCCGGCTCTCTGCAAAGCTATATCAGATTTATGTACGAACATCTGTTTGACCATATTGATATGGCGGAGGAAAATATCCATATACCCGACGGCACTGTTCCCAGAGAAAAAGTGGATCAATACTGCCTGGCCTATGAACAGCTCATAAGGGATGCGGGAGGGATTGACATCCAGCTTCTCGGGATCGGCCGCACAGGCCACATCGGATTCAACGAACCCGGATCGCGTCCTGATTCCCGGACCCGGCTGATCACCCTGGACGGAATAACAAGAAAGGATGCCGCAAGTGATTTCTTCGGAAAAGAGCATGTTCCCAGGCACGCCATCACAATGGGTGCGGCTACGATTCTTGATGCGCACAAACTGATCCTGATGGCCTGGGGTGAGGGGAAAGCCTCCATTATTCGTGAAACCGTTGAAGGGGACGTCAGGGAGAGCTTGCCTGCGTCCTATCTTCAGAAACACAAAAATGCAGAAATCGTACTGGATGACGCTTCTTCTGTAGAATTGACCCGGATCAAAACACCATGGCTGCTGACCACTTGTGACTGGGATGATAAATTGACCCGGAAAGCAGTTGTATGGCTGTGTAAAAAGCTGAGCAAACCTGTATTGAAACTGACAGATGAGGATTATAACGAAAACGGCATGGGAGATCTTCTCACGTCCAGCGGACCCGCCTATACTATCAATATCAAAGTTTTTAACCAGCTTCAGCATACCATCACGGGCTGGCCCGGTGGCAAGCCGGAGGCGGATGATACAAACCGACCTGAAAGAGCCCGGCCTTTTCCGAAAAAAGTGATGGTTTTCAGCCCCCATCCGGACGATGACGTAATCTCCATGGGCGGAACCCTTATCCGCCTTGTCGAGCACGGGCATGATGTTCATGTGGCTTACCAGACGTCGGGCAATATTGCCGTTTTTGATGACGATGTCATCCGGTTTGCCGATTTCGTATCTGATTATGCGGAACATTTTAACATGTCCGATTCCTCTGCAAACCGGCTGCTGGGTGAAATTCAGACGTTCCTGGAAAACAAGAAGCCCGGTCAGGTTGATTCACCGGAAATACAGGTTATAAAAGGCCTGATAAGGCGTGGTGAGGCAAAAGCCGCAGGACGATACTGCGGTATACCCGTCGGGAATCTTCATTTTCTCGATATGCCTTTCTACGAAACCGGACGGGTTAAGAAAAAACCGGTATCGGACGAAGATCTTTCCATCATAGTGCGTTTACTCCAGAAGGTTAAACCTAACCAGGTCTACGCCGCAGGTGACCTTTCTGATCCGCACGGGACCCACAGAGTTTGCCTTAAAGCCATATTTAACGCACTTGACCAACTAAGGAATGAAGACTGGATGCAGGACTGCTACGTATGGCTCTACCGGGGGGCCTGGCAGGAATGGAACATTTCCGAAATAGAGATGGCGGTACCGCTAAGTCCACAGGAGTTGACGAAAAAAAGAAGAGCCATCTTCAAACATCAGTCGCAAAAGGACAGACCTCTCTTCCCGGGGCCGGATAACAGGGAGTTCTGGCAACGCTCTGAAGACAGAAATATCGGCACAGCAAAGCTGTATGACCATCTTGGGCTGGCAGAGTATGAAGCCTTTGTCAGATATTTTCAGTAACCGGATGGGCTGAAACTGCTGAGCCTGTCAGTCTGCCGGACTTACTCTACAGAGCTGCGCATGCAACCTTTTTACACATTGGAACCCCGCTGTCAATGAGCTTTCAGCCAATTATCGGCTATCCCCATATCCGCCTTCAGCGGGACGTCAAGTTCAACAGCCGATTCCATCAGTTCCCTGATTTTCAGGGAAACGGTTTCCACCTCATCATCATGGATTTCAAAAACCAGTTCATCATGAACCTGGAGAAGCATTCTTGTTTTCAGGTTCTCCCCCGCCAGGTAATCCCGGATGTTGATCATGGCTACCTTGATAATATCAGCAGCTGTGCCCTGGATAGGCATGTTGATTGCTGTTCGCTCGGCAAAGCTGCGGATATTCCAATTCCGTGACTGGATATCGGGAATATAGCGCCTTCTGCCCATCAGGGTTTTCACAAAACCGTGCTCTTTGGCAAATGCCTTCGTAATATCAATATACTCCTGTATGCCGGAAAACCGGTCAAAATACTGTTCGATCAACTCCTTTCCCTCACTGTTGCCGATACCCAGCCGGGAAGCCAGTCCATAGGCACTTACCCCATAGGGAATCCCGAAATTCACTTCTTTCGCTTTTCGCCGCTGCTCCGGCGTCACCTCATCCAACCTGTCCAGTCCGAATATTTCTTTCGCCGTCCGTGCGTGTATATCCTCGTCATCCCGGAAAGCCCGGGACATATTTTCATCACCTGAGATGGAAGCGATTACACGTAATTCAACCTGGGAATAATCCGCGGAAAGTATTTTGAATCCCTTTTCGGGAATAAACGCCTTTCGTATCTCTCTGCCCCGTTCTGTCCGAATCGGAATATTCTGGAGATTGGGGTTGGAAGAAGAGAGTCGGCCTGTGGCTGCCACTGTCTGGTTGAAATTGGTATGGATGCGGCCGGTTTCCCTGTTGACCAGTTTGGGAAGTGCATCCACATAGGTGGATTTCAGTTTACTCAGACTTCTGTAGTCCAGTATCCAGCCGGGAACCTCATGGTGGATCGCCAGTTTGGCAAGAACAGATTCAGCGGTAGAATACTGGCCGGTTTTGGTCTTTTTCCCCGCAGGGATCATCATCTTCTCAAAAAGTACCTCCCCCAGCTGCTGGGGTGAATGGAGATTGAACTCCTCTCCGGCTTTCCTGAATATTTTTTCCTCTATTTCTTTCAGATCCAGTTTCAGTTGCGCAGAAAAATCGGAAAGCAACGCAGAGTCCAGTTTTATGCCGGTCATTTCCATCTCGGCCAGGACATCCATCAACGGAAAATCCACCTCGTACGCAATATCAAGAAGGTCATCCTCCTTCAGGAGATCCCTCAACACTTCATACAGCCTGAGAGTGATATCTGCGTCTTCACAGGCATAGCAGACGACCTCTTCGTAGGGCAGCTCTGTCATCCTCTTTTGTTTCCGGCCGGTTCCGATCAGTTTTTCGATCAGAATGGGCTCATAATTCAGATATTTCTTAGCCAGAGCGTCCATTTTCAGTTTCTGACTCGCATCGAGAAGGTAGGCGGCAACCAGAGTATCAAAAGCCGGACCGTTGATTTCAATTCCTGCACGCCTCAAGACGATGTAGTCGTATTTGTAGTTATGGGCCACCTTGGTAATTTTACTGTCTCCGAATACCGGCTGGAGCAGACTGCCTACCTTTTCAGAAGAGAGCGCCCCTTCAACATTCATCGGCATATACCAGGCAATTCCAGGACCCGGGGAGATGGATAACCCTGCAGGCTGTGCGAAAACAGGATCTCTCGAATCGGTTTCCGTATCAAAACAGATTGTGGTACTGTCGCTCAGCTGCCGTACCACCTGCCGGATCTCCTCTTCTGTCACAGCCACCCGGTAGTTTACCTCTTCTTCATTATAGCGTCGTGTGCTTCCGGTACCGGTATCATCCCCGACGGAATCAATACCCCCTTCGGTAAACAGATCAGGCTGTTTATCCGGATCTTCATTGAGATATTTTCTGGTAAGAGTCCGAAACTCCATCTGCCTGAAAAACAACCCCAGTTGCTTTTTATCCGGGCCTCCCCAGCTGAGCTCCTCCCAGTTGACAACATCCGGAACATCCGTTTTAATTTTAACCATCTGTTTGGCGTGCATGGCCTGTTCATGATAGTGGGTCAGTCCCTCCCGGTTTTTCTTCGACTTGATTTCCGGCGCCGCCTCTATGGCCTTTTCAAGGCTGCCGTACTTCCTGATCAGTTTGGGTGCCCCCTTTTTTCCGATACCGGGCACTCCCGGAATATTATCGGATGTATCGCCTATGCACGCAAGTACATCCACTACCTGTTCGGGATAGACACCGAAATACTCTTTCACCCCCTCCCGGTCGATGAGGATAAAACCTCCGTTTTGATTATCCGGTTTCACCATCGTGATATGTCCCTGCACCAGCTGCATGAAATCCTTGTCGGGAGTCACCAGAAAAACGTTGACATCCACTTCTTTTGCACGGTGTGCCAGGGTTCCGATAATATCGTCTGCCTCGTAACCGTCCTGTTCAAGATTTTTGACGCCGAAATGACTGACCATTTTCTTGATCAGCGGTATTCCCACCTGAAGATCCTCGGGCTGGGGTGGTCTGTTTGCCTTGTAATCGTCATCCAGTTCATGACGAAAAGTAGGTGCGGACGTATCCCATACCACGGATATATGAGTCGGTTTTTCTTCCTCGAGAAGTTTGACGAGGGTATTGGCAAAACCGAGAACAGGACCTGTCGGAATCCCCTCTGAATTTTTAAGCCTGCTGTTTATAAAAGCAAAATGAGCCCGGTAAGCCAGGGCCATTCCGTCAAGCAGATATAATTTTTTCCTGGACATGAATTCGAATTTTTTCTTTCAATAGCTTGTGACGGCACACAAGATAAAGAATCCTGAAGAGCTTATCGTTGGATATCTGCAGTCCCTGTCATTTTTACGGCCGTCCCTTTCCGGTATCTTTCGGGTATCTGCAGTTATCGTATGAAAGTCATCTGCTTCACTCCTGAAAAATCCCGGCCGCTGTTCCCGCGGGCCACCAGCCGGTAAAAGTAAACGCCGCTGGCCAGGCTCTCCGGGTCGAATCGGACGGTATGAAAACCAGCCGGCACTTCGCCATTGATCAGTTCAGTGACTTTTCTGCCCAGCACGTCATGCAGCGTGATCTCTATCTCGGCAGATTCGGGCACATTGTACCCGATGGTCGTTCCCGCGCTGAAGGGATTGGGATAATTGCGATTCAGCTCGAAGGAATCAGACACGGGAGGATCGGGAAAGCCGATATCCTCCAAATCCCTGAAGCCGACCAGATTGACACCCATGATAAGGTTGTTCCGTTCACCCTCGCAAACATCCGGAGGACACCGGAAAGTGGTATAGCTGGTGAACTCCCCGGCCTCCCGGATCAGCCCCAGGGTACGGGCGGGGTTGTAGTCCGGATCCGTCTGGGAGGTTGTTCCCGAATCGAGCAGAAGTTCCAGATAGAGGCCCGTGTCTTCTGTCACTTCAACGGTTACAAAATACTCTTCCCCCTCCTCCACAAGCCAGGCGTTGCTGTCCACCCCGATAAAGTTGGGGCCCGGGGCGATATCGCCTATATCCACCGGCTGGTCTGCCAGAACCTGCCCCGGTTCAAAGAATCCCTCTTGCGAAACAGCTTCCCGCAAGGTAAGGGCCAGCCGGCCTTCCCCCTGGACAGCACTTTCCCGCGGATTGATATTCAGCCGGATACTCTGTACGCCTGAATCAAATTCGGGTGAGATCCTCAAAGCGACCGCATTCATATCACCCTGTGCCCCCGGCAGCTGCAGAAGAAGTTGAGTCTCTGTATGATAAGCCAGCTCCTCAATGGCCAGGTTGGTTGACGTCCACTCCCCGCTGTAACGGAAGGTGCGGCTGTCGCCGGGCAGGGGTGACTCTCCGGAGGGCTCAACATTGGTGGAAACAAGAACGATCTCTTCATAAATAGCCCCGCCGCCCAGTGGCTCCAGGTGATTCATCCCGGGTACGGCTTCCATATACCGGTAGCTGTCTTCTCCCAGTATCCTGTAGAGGATATTCTGTGATATGCCTTCAGAGGAGTGGATGTCAAGAACCAGGTCTTCTACGCCAAACCACTGGGTATAGAGTGAGCCGCCGTAATAAATCTCTTCCTCTTCGTCGATCACCCAGGGCTGGACTTCGGCATTGTAAAGGATGCCCGGGTTGGCAACCCGTATATTCGACAGCTGGGGCCGGCTGAATGCGAAACGGTCCGGCGCATCGCCTAAATTGCTTTCATAGGCCGCTATGTAGAAATCAGTCAAAAATAGCGGAACGGACAGCCCCTCCTCCGCGAGCACCCGGCTGTATGCAAGATCCGGGTTACCGAGGACAGACGAGTCGCTCCGGGTAAGTGACGCCGCCGGCCCCGGACCCACACGCTCTTCCAGATAACTGTGGAGCAGCTGTGCCCTCTGGTAATCGTACAGAACGACATCGGATTCATCGCTTCTGAACCGGTAGATCCAGCGATCCGGCCCGGCTATATCCCCGCTCACTTCCGTGCGGGAATTCAGAAAATTCATGGCTCTTGCATTGAATCCGGATAGTATCTCGGCCAGCTCTGATTGTCCCTCGTTCTGAAAAACCGTCAGGTTTCTATAGTTGGCATGTATCAGGTGCTGAAACTCGTGAGCCATGGTATTCAGCCGCGTACTGACGACGCCCGTTTCCTCCCGGTAAATACCGGGCTTCGAGTTGATATAAAGAATATCGGAAAAATTGCTGTTCTCATGCTCTTCCCGGGGAAGCAGATTTACGGGATCGAAGAATCCGGCGGTAAAAAAATTCTGCTCCGGGGGATCCCATCCATCCTGGATATCCGCTATCAATATTTTCAGGACACCCGTCCCGTCCACGTTCGGCTGACTGCCAAAAAAATCCCTCCCTATTTCGATGATCCCTCTTCCCGGATCAACGGAGTTGGAAGGGGTTTCACGGATCAGTCCGTCCATGATTTCATCCAGGATGCCTTCGGAGATTCTGTTTTCATCCAGCTCATCCACTTCCACCCAGAGTT
>JBBDRV010000057.1:0-9883 GCA_040905285.1 Balneolaceae bacterium
GCACAGTGTACCAAGCGTACATGAGCATTTTTGGGGCAAGTGGAACGCAGAGATTAACGTTTTCTTAGAGACACCTTCTTAGAGACACCAATTAAACATGCGGTATGGCCTATACGAGTGAGGACCTGGAAAGGTTCAAAAGTTATGAAAAAGTGCATCTCCGCGGGACCGGGGACCTGCAATCCGTCCGGGATAAAGTAGAGGCCCTTCAAAAGAAAAACCGGAACAAGGGATACCTGTTCCTGTTCAACATCCTTGCCGTCGTTTTTTTCACCTATTCCTATATAACGGATATCACAGCTCTCAGCGATACAATCTATGTGATCCTGCTGGTGGTGTTCACCGTTAATGTGGGGTTGATTTATTTACAGAAAAGGCAGATAAATGAACTGATTGATTTCTATGAATCCCGATAATCTCAGGAATCTGCTTTACCGCCAGACCATTCCGGGATTTATCGTCATTGCCCACAGAGGAGCCAGTTTTCATACGCCTGAAAATACCATGCCTGCGTTTAAAAAAGCACATGAGCTGGGGGCTGACATGATTGAACTGGATATTCTGCTGACCCGGGATCTTGTCCCCGTTGTTTTCCATGATGCCAGACTGAATAAAAAAACGGACGGCACCGGCTTTGTACGGGATCACATGCTTAAAGATATTAAAGGCCTGGAGGCGGGATCCTGGTTTCATCCGGTGTTTGCCGGTACCCGGATACCCACTCTTGAAGAGGTGCTGCAGTGGGCCGCCGGCAAAATTGCGCTCAATATAGAGATTAAGAAAGAGACGGTCGGCGGGGAGGATGCAACCGGAGCTGCAGATAGTGCCGTAAAGCTTGTAAGAGAATATCGAATGGAGAATCACGTTATTTTTTCGAGTTTCTCTTACAGAGTTATTGAAAGATTGAAGAGATTTGCGCCCGAGATACGCTGCGGACTGCTTTATACCCGGGATTTTCGGGGAAACAGGAATATCGGCCGGTTCTTGAATAAATACCTTCCTGACACGTTCCACTGTCACTGGAGACAACTGAACAGGCATTTGAAACAGGTCCTGAAGGAGAGAAATATTCCATTGTTCGTCTATACGGTAAATTCTGAAGAGAACATGCGCCGGACGATTAAAGCCGGTGCAGACGGTATCTTCACTGACAAACCGGATCTGTTGCGCAGGGTGGCTATAAAACTTCTTGCCGAAGAAAGCACCTGACAGGAACCTGATCCTGTGCAGAGTTACTGTTGTATGACAGACGGGTACCTGCTATTTTCAGTATCCATCAACCAAGACCACCGTTCATGACCACCAAATATATTTTTGTGACCGGCGGGGTAACATCCTCATTGGGAAAAGGCATCATTTGTGCATCGCTGGGCCGGCTTCTCGTCGCCCGCGGGCTGCGGGTAACCATACAGAAACTGGATCCCTACATTAATGTCGACCCGGGCACAATGAATCCGTATGAGCATGGAGAAGTCTATGTAACGGATGACGGGGCTGAAACAGACCTGGATCTCGGCCATTACGAACGCTTTCTCGACATACAGACCTCCCAGTCAAACAATGTCACGACCGGCCGCATTTATTATGATGTAATTTCCAAGGAGCGGCAGGGGGCTTACCTGGGGAAAACAGTCCAGGTTATTCCCCATATAACTGATGAGATAAAGTCTCATGTGCTGCGCCTGGGGGAATCGGGAAATTACGATGTGGTCATCATTGAGGTGGGGGGAACGGTTGGCGACATTGAAAGTCTTCCCTATATCGAAGCCATGCGGCAGATGAGATATGAAGTGGGCCGGAAGAGCACGCTTTCCATCCACCTGACCCTGGTTCCCTTTCTTGCCGCTGCGGGTGAATTGAAAACAAAACCTACCCAGCATTCGGTAAAGACGCTTTCTGAAAGCGGCCTCAGCCCCGATATTCTGGTGTGCCGTTCGGAATATCCGCTCGACAAGTCGATACGGCTCAAAATTGCCCAGTTCTGTAATGTCGACCTTGAAGATGTTATCGCTTCCATGGATGCGGAGAGTATCTATGAGGTACCGCTCCTGATGCAGAAAGAGGAACTGGACCTGCGGGTTATTGAAAAACTGAACCTGGATGCCGAAGAGGTTGACCTCAAGCGCTGGACTGAATTTGTCAACAGGCTGAAAAATCCGAAACACGCAGTGACGATAGCCCTTGTGGGAAAGTATGTGGAGTATCATGACGCATACAAGTCGATTATTGAGGCCCTGATCCATGGAGGGTCTGTGAACGACGCCAAAGTGAACATAGAATGGGTACAGTCCGATCATATCACGGAAGAGAATGTGGAACGGCAACTGAAAGGGGCAAACGGTGTGCTTGTCGCCCCGGGCTTCGGGGACAGGGGAGTTGGAGGGAAACTGGAAGCCGTCCGCTACGCCCGTGAACAGGGACTGCCGTTTTTCGGAATTTGCCTGGGAATGCAGTGTGCAGTTATTGAATACTCACGGAATGTGTGTCAAATCCGTGAAGCGAACAGCACGGAGTTTAATACAGACAGCCGTTATCCGATTATTGATTTGATGCCGGATCAGCAGGACCTGCAGGAAACGGGGGGAACCATGCGCCTGGGAACCTACAGATGCAAGCTCCAGCCGGAATCCACTGCCGGAAAGGCATACGGTGAAGAGCTGATCGGCGAACGGCACCGTCACAGATATGAAGTAAACAATCTCCTGCGGAAAGACCTGCAGGAGAAAGGTCTTCTCTTCTCGGGAATCAATCCTGAACGGGACCTTATCGAGATCATCGAAATCAGCGATCATCCGTGGTTTGTCGGGGTACAGTTTCATCCGGAGTTAAGAAGTACAGTGAACCGTCCCCATCCCCTGTTTGTCGATTTTGTCAGGGCCGCAGTCGAAAAAAGCCCCGGCGCATCCGGTGTGATGAGGCAGCAGAAGGGAGAAGTTGTCTGACAGGCTCTGTTTCTGCGGGGAACCGCTGCAGGTGAATAACAGCCCTGAACATGGAGTCACGGGACAGGAAAAACATCTTTTCTGTTATTTGTGAATAATACAGGTAGAAAAAAGTGGATAACAACAGGGCGTATGTGGATAGCAACAGGGCCTATGAAGGCAGACTGAGAGTCAGAACAGGGGCGCTGATAGTAAAGGACGCTTCCCTGCTTCTTGTCAGGCTTCAGCCGCCGACACGTTCTTATCCGGTCTGGTTGCCTCCGGGCGGAGAGGTGGAAATGGGTGAAACCCTTGCAGCCGGACTCAGGCGGGAAGTGCTGGAAGAGACAGGGGTTGTTGCCGAGCCCGGCAGGATGGCTCTTGTCCATGAATTTATTGAGCCGCCCTGGCATGCAATAGAATTCTATTTCGTTTGCAGTGTTTCAGGAGGCCGCCTGCGGGTGGGGGTGGACCCGGAAAGAAATGAAAATGACCAGATTTTACTGGATATCCGGTATGTACCTTTTCAGGAATTACCCGGCCTTGAACTGGTTCCCGCGATTCTTAAAAAACAGGTGAGGATGCTTACTGAGTCGTCGGGAGACGTCAGGCATGAAAGAACCATGCTGTCCGGACAGTAAGCCTGTGTTCCCGTGAGCCACCTGAAACGGGCCGGCCGACCGGGTCAGGCGCACCCGGAATTGAGTTTCAAATATCTGTTAATTATGAAAATACGTGTTGAACAGCTGAATCCTGTAATAGGGGGAATAGACGGAAACGCCGAACTTATCCTGGAAGCCCGGGCGCGTGCGGAAGAAGCACAAATCGACCTGCTCATTTTACCCGAAATGATCCTGACCGGATATCCTGCCCTGGATCTGCTTGAAAGCGGGGCATTTTGTGAATACTGCTACAAAACCAACCGGAGAATTATCGGCACTGCCGGAAAGACCGCCCTTTTATTCGGCACACTGACACGGAATCCGTCGCGAACAGGCAGAAAGATCTTTAATTCAGCTGTCTTGTGCCATGAAGGTGAAAAGCTTGCAGAGGTGCATAAAACGCTGCTGCCGACATACGATGTCTTTGACGATCTGCGATATTTCGAACCCGGCAAAACGTTTGAATGTATGGAGTTCAAGGGCCTGAAGCTGGGAGTGACCATCTGTGAGGATATCTGGTATAATGAAAATGAGGTGCAGTATCATACCTATGAAATCAACCCCGCTGCTGAACTGAAAGCGCTGGGCGCCCAGTTGATCGTTAATATATCCGCCTCTCCCTACACGAAAAACAAACATCCGAACCGGCTTCGGATTCTGGGCGATCATGTCGAGAATCTTGACCTGCCGGTCATTTACTGCAATCAGGTGGGAGCCCATACAGATGTCCTGTTCGATGGCGACTCGCTTGTGATAAACCCGGAGTCGGGGATTATCGCCATTGCCGACCCGTTTGAGCCGGGGTTTGTGGATGTGGAATGGCATCGGGGCCGCCGCAGAATAGAGCCTGTAAAGGACACTCCCGTGAATATCACAGCCGGCAGAACGGAGCGCTTGATGCTGGCTGTTCAGATGGGGATCAGGGATTATTTTGAGAAAACGTCTGTCTCCGGCAAGGCTGTCCTTGGCCTGAGTGGTGGAATTGACTCCGCTTTGGTAGCTGTCCTCGCCTCAGAAGCACTGGGGCCTGAAAATGTTACAGGCCTGCTGATGCCGGGTGAATTTTCAAGCAGTGGCAGTATAGAGGATTCAAAACAGCTGGCTGGAAATCTGGGCATGGAGATCCGGCAGATTTCCATCAGCGGGTTGTACGACGCGTATCAGGACGCACTTTCTCCTCTGTTCAGGGGAACGTCTTTCGGGGTTGCCGAAGAGAATCTGCAGAG
Organism: Balneolaceae bacterium; assembly: GCA_040905285.1. GTDB lineage: Bacteria > Bacteroidota > Rhodothermia > Balneolales > Balneolaceae > JBBDRV01. The sequence goes on from JBBDRV010000057.1 coordinate 4,810, forward strand.
CCGCATCCGCGGATCACTCCTGATGGCCTACTCCAACAAATTCGGCCATATCCTGCTGACCACCGGTAACAAATCTGAATTATCCGTTGGCTATGCCACGCTTTACGGAGATATGAACGGGGGTCTGAACCCGATAGGTGACCTCTACAAAACAGAGGTGTTCGACCTGTGCAGGTGGTTGAACGAAACCTATTTCGGGGAAGAGATGATACCGCGTGAAATACTTGACAAACCGCCCAGTGCAGAACTGAGGCCCGGTCAAAAAGATACCGATTCACTCCCGGAGTATCCTGTGCTCGATGATATTCTGTGGAGATACATCGAGCTGCAGCAGGAAGCGGCAAAAATAGCTGAAGAGGGGAACCACCCCTGCGAGGTGGTGAAAAACATACTTTCGATGGTGGACAGGAATGAATTCAAGCGTTTTCAGGCACCGCCCATATTGAAACTGTCTTCAAAATCCTTTGGTTCTGGCCGGAGGTGGCCTGTTGTACAGCGCTGGACCGTAAACAGATAAGTCCTTCCATATGGTTTCCCGGAAATAATCAAACTCTTCTTTCCATTAAACCATTTGAATCACTAATTTGAGCGGGTCAATAATCACTACATGATCCTGCTCAAAATGATACGCCTCTCACTCATTCTTTGCCTCCTTACGACGTCAGCTTTTGCACAGGACAGGGAATCCCTCCCTGAAATCCCGATGGATGAAATTCCGATTCAGAAGAAACTGCTGCCCTATACCAATCCGGTAAGTGAGATAACAGAGGGTGAGGATCCGGTGATCCTGCAGGTGCAACAGCAGGTACAACAGCAGGTACAACCGATAGAACTCCATGAAAACGAGATACTCGGAAGGATCTCCGGTATCTATCGCACTCATCTTTCCGGCATCGACGCCCTGGTGCAGGATGATCCTGTAGGCGCAGAGAGATTCATCAACGATGCCATCTCCAGTATTCAGTCCCTGATGGACGACTATGCCGAAATCCGGGAGAACAGGAGGTTCAGGGAGCTTTACCGGTCGGTGATGGCCGAATACAGGGAATTTTATAATATTTCAGGATCGCTGAACCAGATTGAAGGGGATGTATTTGAAATCCATGAGGAACTCTTTTCCGAAATGGACGAATGGCCGGGTGAAGAGTATGACATGCCTGAAAATGTGAATTTCCAGACCACGGATGTACCGCTGGTTCAAAATCAGCAGGTCAGCCGGCACCTTATGTACTATACGATCCGACGGCCGGAGGTCATGAACCGCTGGCTTGAGAGATCCGAGAAGTTCTTCCCGATGATGACGGATATTTTTGAAGAGGAGGGGGTGCCGACGGAACTGATCCATCTGTCGATGATTGAAAGCGGGCTTGTGCCTACAGCCAGAAGCTGGGCGGCCGCGGTTGGATTATGGCAGTTTATCAGGGCTACCGGAGCTATGTACGGCCTGGAAGTGAACTGGTGGATTGACGAACGGCGGGACCCCGTCAAAGCAACCCGGGCCGCTGCACGGCACCTGAAGGATCTGCACAATATATGGGGAGACTGGCACCTGGCCATGGCCAACTATAATATCAGTCCCAGGGGCCTGAGGCGGGCTATCAATGCAGCCGGGGGCGTGGAGGATTACTGGGCCGCATATCCCTATCTGCCCCGGGAGACGAGGGGATACGTGCCGGGTTTTATAGCTGCCACAATGATCGCCATGAATCCTGAAGAATTCGGCTTCCAGCGTAGATACGGTGGCGAATCCTGGCAGTACGATATCGTTGAAGTCGATGGACTGATGCCCCTCGACAAACTGGCTGAAGCGGCAGGGACGACAACACAGGAACTGAAAGAGTATAATCCGGAACTGCTGAGATGGGCAACGCCGCCGGGAGATTATTATCCACTGAAGATTCCCGCAGGGATTGAAGATGAGTTTATGGCCGCCTACAACGAAATACCACAGGAAGAGAGGTCAGAAGAGGTTGCCATGCATACCGTCAGCCGCGGAGAGACCCTGGGACAGATCGCCCGCCGATACGGAACGTCCGTCCGCGCACTTTTCTCTACCAACGAGAGACTCAGCACGACAATTCATCCCGGCCAGACGATTGTGGTGCCTGTTGCGGGGGGGGCAATGGAACAGATAGCGTCGGACAGGCCGTCCAATTCTCCGTCCTCTTCCTCTTCAAACCGGCGGTCACAGCGAACCCAGGCACAGGCTCCCCCGAACACATCACCGGTCACCTATTCTGTTAAAAACGGTGATACGATAGGGCATATAGCCGAGTGGTTTGATGTCCGCTCCTGGCAGATCAGGGCGTGGAATGGCATCGGAAATGTCATTCGGGCAGGTCAGGATCTGACTGTTCACGTACCGGGCAACAGGGTGAATTTCTATCGCCAGATGGAGAATCTGTCGTTCAGCCAGAAAGAGGAGTTGCAGAGATTGCAGCGCCAGGGGGAAAATATCTATTCACACAGTCTGGTTTCGGATTCCGGGAGGTCATCTTCTTCCGGCGGAGGGACAGTCACCTACACCGTACAGCGCAATGACACACTGACGGATATTGCCAGCAGCCATGGGGTTTCTGTTGCAGATATCCAGCGGGTGAATGATCTCCGGGGTACCCGCATATATCCGGGACAGACACTGGAGATCAGAACCCGATAGAAGAGACCTGGAACCATGGTCCGCAATCGCCTCAGGAAATCACACGAAATAAAGCTTCTTTGCCTCTGGCTCGTTAAGTCTCGGAAAGTTTATCTATTTTATTGAATAATGACGGATATAACGAGATTCTGAACACTGGGAAATTTTGGGAAAAGCAGACCTTCATATTCATACAAGGGCATCGGACGGTTCATGCGATTCTGAAGAGATCCTCAGACTCGCCGTGGAAAAGGGGATCAGCACGATTTCAATTACAGACCATGATACGATAGGCGGTTATCTGAAAGCCCGTAAAGCAGCTGAAAACCTTCCGGTGACGTTGATTCCCGGAGTGGAATTTACTGCTTTACACTCCGGAAAAGAGATCCATGTACTGGCCTACAATTTTAATCCGGATGATCCGGGTCTGAAACATCTGCTGGGAAAGCAGAAGCTGGCGAGACTTGACCGCATGGAGAAGATCCTCGGTTTCCTGAGGAAAAACGAGGGGATTGACCTGACTCTCGATGAAATAAAAGGCCAGGCGGGCAGCAACAACGTGGGCCGGCCGCATATTGCGCAAATTCTGGTCAAAAAGAAGATAGTGGCCTCTGTTGCGGAGGCTTTTATACGGTACCTCGGCACGCCGCTGATAGAAAAAATCGATGTCGGGTACAGATGCATTGAGGAAATAGCCGACGTGGTGGGTGAAGCGGGTGGAGCCACCATACTGGCACATCCCGGACCTCTCTATAATCCGGATGAAATGCAGGAACTCATTGACGCCGGGCTTGACGGGCTTGAGTGTATTCACCCGAGTCACAGCTTCGACCAGCAGAAAAGGTTTACCGAATTGGCTGCCCGTCAGCATTTGCTGGTGACGGGCGGCAGTGATTTCCACGGAACGGGCAGGGAATATGATCCCTATTTCGGCATAGTTACTCTGAGCGACAAGCGGGTGAAAGACCTGGAGCGGATCACGGAAAACCGGAAGAAACTGAAAATGAATATCGGATCATGATTCAATATATTGAAGGTCAGGCTGATTGGAGCAAGGTCAGAATCGGTATCTCGGCAGCACGCTGGAATGCAGCGATTACGAATGAAATGGTGGAGGGGGCCCTGTCGGCCCTCAAGGGACGGGGGGTACTGGAAAAGAACATTACCGTAGTGCGGTGTCCCGGCTCATACGAACTGCCCCTGAGCTGCAAACAGCTGCTGGATAATTTGGAGGTTGACGGAGTGATTGCCCTCGGGGTTGTGATTCGTGGTGATACCTTCCATTTTGATATTGTATGCGATGCAGTCAACCGGGGTATCATGGAATTGAATTTAATGTACAATAAACCGGTCGCTTTTGGAGTATTAACTACAGATACTGCTGAACAGGCCGTACAAAGGGCCGGCATGGACAAGGGCGATAAAGGAGCGGAAGCAGCGCTGGCTCTTTGTGAAATGATTGCACTCGGCAGGAAAATGAAAAATATCGGCAATTAATTCTAACTTGATAAAAGACCTTTAAAAATCTACTTTTGAAGGCTTGAAACTATAAAAATTCCGGACCTGATTGGAATCATATTCATTGACAAACAGAGCGCAGACAGAGGCTGACAAGCTGAGGCAGGAAGAGGTTCAGAAAGCCGGGGCTGTGCCCGGCCATATTGCCATAATCATGGACGGCAACGGCAGATGGGCAAAAGGCAAGGGGAATATCCGTGTTTTCGGGCATAAAGCCGGAGTGGATTCTGTCAGGGACATTACGGAAGCATGTGCCCAGATGGGTATCAGGTATCTGACTCTGTATGCGTTTTCCACTGAAAACTGGGGCCGGCCCAGCAGTGAGATCAATGCCCTGATCCAGTTGTTGATCAGTACCCTGAGAAGTGAAGTAGACAAATTGCATGAAAATAATATTAAACTCTCGACGATCGGTCAGATTGAGCGTTTTCCGGGGGTTTGCCGGGAAGAACTTCTTGAAGCGGTCGAACTGACCAGGGACAATGACAGGATGGAGCTGTGTCTTGCCCTGAGTTATTCCGGGAGATGGGATATTACCGAAGCCGTAAAAAAACTGGCCGGCCGTGTTAAGAAAGGTGAAATTGAGCCGGATGAAATTAACGACAAATTAATAAGTGACCATCTGTCAACGGCACTTATTCCGGATCCGGACCTGGTTATCCGTACAAGCGGCGAATTCCGGCTCAGTAACTTTTTATTGTGGCAGCTGGCCTACTCCGAACTGTTTATTACAGATACTTTCTGGCCGGATTTCCGAAGGGATGAACTGTACAAGGCAATATTATCCTATCAGTTGCGTGATCGCAGGTATGGGAAGGTTGGTTGCAAGCCGAATAATTTTATGAACAATATCATCAATCATATCACCTCTTAAAACTATTACTGATTTAAATCGCGTGTCCCGATCAGTCTTTTACA
>JBBDRV010000058.1:0-9841 GCA_040905285.1 Balneolaceae bacterium
CTTTTCACATATACCCTCCATCGGTGTGGCCACGGAGAAAAGAATCTGGGACAGCGGTGTCTGTTCGATTGATGAGTTTATAAAATCACCTCCCGGTTTTCTGTCAGGCGCTAAACTGAATAAGATCAACCGGCATATTCTCCTGTCCAGAGACAGCATCCGAAACCGGGACGCCGGCTATTTTTATGAGAGTTTGCCGTCCAAAGAGCATTGGCGGCTGTTCAGGGAATATCAGGATTCGGCGGCCTACATCGATATCGAAACGACGGGCCTGGGCGGTCCGGACGACATCATTACCACGATCGCCCTGTATGACGGAAAGGCTATCAGGCACTATGTGAATGGCGTCAATCTGGATGATTTCGTAGAGGATATCCGGACGTACAAGATCATCATCACCTACAACGGCAAAACGTTTGATGTGCCGTTCATCGAACGCTTTTTCGGCATAAGCCTTCCCCATCCCCATCTCGATTTGAGGTATATTCTGTCCAGCCTGGGATATTCCGGCGGGCTCAAATCGTGCGAAATACAGCTGGGGATCCGGCGTCCGGACGGACTGGCCGGTGTGGAGGGGTTTTTTGCCGTTCTGTTATGGAGAGACTATGTCAGCCGGAAAAACAGGAAATCGCTTGACACCCTTCTGTCGTATAATATAGAGGATGTCCTGAATCTGGAATGCCTGATGATTGAAGCCTATAACCGGAAGGCGGGCGAGCTTCCTTTTGCCGCAGAACTTCTCACGATTCCCCCGCGCCCGGAAAACCCGTTCCGGGTGTGCGAGGCGACCGTCAGCAGGATCAGAGACCGGTTTTATTGGGTGTAGACGTCCGGCCGGAGTCCGGAGATATCATTAGAGGCAGCGGTGGTATTCGAAAACGGAGATGGGCCGGATCAGGGCGTGGAAAACGAGGCGGCATCCGTTCCTCTGAAGACGGGTTTACGTTCCGGATCAACCCTGCAGAATGGCTTTTTGATTGGTTGCACTTTCATTTCAGCAAAATATACTTATATTTGCATAAACAAATGTGCAAATGAAAGAGATTTTTGAACATTCTGATCAACAAATTGCCAATGTATCCAACAGGTTTACACGCTATCTGTTTGACAGGATCCATTGGAGTAGCCGCCTGATTGGTATTAAAGGGGCAAGAGGGACCGGGAAGACAACACTTCTTTTACAATATCTTGCTCGTTCGGGTAAGGGAGCACCGAATGCCGTTTATCTCTCTCTTGACGATCTTTATTTTGCAACACATTCGGTTGTGGAAACCGTCAGCAACATATATAAAGAGGGCGGAAATATCATCGTTCTGGATGAAGTGCATAAATATCCGGGCTGGGCAAGAGAGATCAAGAATCTGTATGATCATTATCCACAACTTCAAATGATCTTTACCGGTTCGTCTGTTATTGATATCTCCAAAGAAGAGGGGGATTTGAGCCGGAGAGCTGTATTGTATGAGTTAAACGGTCTGTCCTACAGGGAATACCTGCATCTTGCCAATGATATACTGTATGATCCGGTCGATCTGCAGATGTTGCTTAAAGACAGCGGTAAAATCCGTGCCGGTTTTTCGAAAGATTTTCGCCCTCTTCAGTTTTTCAGCGATTATCTGGAGCACGGGTTTTACCCGTTTTTTGCTGAAGAAAAGGAAACGTTTGCAGCCAGGCTCAAGCAAGTGGTCAGAATGACCGTGGAATACGATATGACAGAGTTAAAGGGATTTGATATCCGAAATGCAAAGAAATTGCTCCAATTACTCGGAATTATTTCCAACAGTGTACCCTTTAAACCCAATATCAGCAAACTGGCTGCTAAAACCGGAATTCATCGCAATTCCCTGGTTAACTATTTGCACCATTTAGAAGAGGCCCGGCTGGTTCATCTGTTATATCCCGCCGGTAGCAGCACATCGGTATTGCAAAAACCTGAAAAGTTACTACTTAACAATACGAATCTTTCCTGTGTATTGAGCGACGTGAAACCTGATATCGGAAATCTTCGTGAGACTTTTGCTCTCAGTCAACTTCGGACTATCCACCAGGTTTCCTATCCGTCAAAAGGAGACTTGCTGGTTGACGATCAACTGCTTTTCGAAATAGGGGGAAAGAATAAATCAGGAAAACAAATTAAGGACTTGGAGCAGGCGTTTCTCGTGCTTGATGACATGGAATATCCTACTGCCGGTCGTATTCCACTTTGGCTATTTGGTTTTCTGTACTGAAACGAAATACTCTGATTTGCTACATCCAGATGTATTTTCTTCAGTAAATTGACAGAATTCTATGACATTCGAAATCTTTAGAGAGCATTATGACTTGTCATGCCGACAGACTGCTCGTCAATCAGCTATGAGCTATCATAAATTGAATGACGGGATTCCGGATTTTTTTATTACCTTCAGGGTATATGAATATGATGTTAAAGATTCAGATGTGCCGTTTTCTGCCAGCTGTTTTCAAATTCATTTTTTATCGTTACTTTCTTTTGCCTGTTCGTAAAATAAGGTAAAAGCTGAGTAAATGACTGTCTGGATGTTCGATAGCTGAAAATGTCAGTGACCCTTAGGTTGAACAGTAAGTTTGATTAGCAGGTGACCTGTTCCTTTTGGGGTCTGCATCTGTCATTGCTTTTTCTGTGCTGACAGTGGCGCGTCCGGGTACTGTGGCCGAGCTGCCCCTGGTTGATATGGCCCTTTTTGTCGGGTCTGCGCTTGTCGGCCTGATGGCTTTCAGGACGTATAATATCCATTGGAGGTTTGTCAGCCTACGGGACCTGGTCCGTATTTGCCAGGGAATTTCCGCCGGTGCTGTCATCTACTGGTGGATCAGTATCCTGATGCACGGCTATACCACCTTTTACCTTGCCTTTGCGGTGGTGGCGTTTGTGAATGTCCTGCTTTTTGTGGGCGGATCCATCGGCAGTGAGCTTGTCCGCCAGCTGATCAAGTTCGGCCCGAAGAAGCTGATCGCCCTCGATATTGACGAGACCGAATTGTACCACATCGAAAATGAATTCGGGGAGTATCCGGAAGTGATCCCCTATGTGGCGGATGTGACGGACCAGAACAAGCTTGAAATTCTTTTTAACGAACACCGGCCGGACATTGTCTTTCATGCCGCCGCCTACAAGCATGTCCCGATGATGGAGCGGCATCCCGAAGAGGCGGTGCGCGTCAATGTCGGCGGGACCAAACAGATGGCCGAAGTGGCCTGCGGCTATGGCGTGGACAAGTTTCCTGGTCTCCACCGACAAGGCGGTCAACCCGACCAACGTCATGGGGGCGACCAAGCGGATAGCCGAACAGATCTGTATGTCCTTTAACGGACGCTGCGAGACAAGTTTCATTTCTGTCCGGTTCGGCAATGTGCTCGGATTCAGGGGATCTGTCGTGCCGCTCTTTATCGAACAGATCAATGCGGGCGGGCCGGTCACCATTACCGATCCGAAGATGACCCGCTATTTTATGACCATACCCGAAGCGGTGCTGCTGGTGATCCAGTCGGGCACGATGGGCGACGGCGGCGAAGTGTTCGTCCTTGACACGGGCGAGCCGGTGCGCATCATCGATATGGCCCGGCAGCTGATACGCCTGCATGGCCTGGAGCCCGAGGTGGATATCCCCATCGTGTTTAACGGCCTGTGCCCCGGAGAAAAAATGTATGAAGAACTGCTGAATGCCGAAGAGGGTGTCCTGGAAACCGGACACACACAGATATTCAAGGCCAACTGCATGAACCTCTACACCAGCGAGGAGCTGGAATACAAGATCGACCGGCTCTGCAAGACAGCCCGGCTTCATGAGACCGGCCGGATTCGCGAGCAGCTCAAGGGGCTGGTACCTACCTACATTTACAGCGAAGAGCCGGCAGTGGTGAGTGGAAACGTCCACGCCCATGCCGGTAACGGGTTTGAAAATGGCCACGGGGCTAACGGAAACGGGCACGTTAACGGTAACGGGACCATTGGCCGCAGGATGAACGGCGGTGGAAACGGGCACCTTAACGGCAATGGATCCAGGCATACCCGAGAGAACCTGGAATCCAGCCTGGATTAGTGCGTTTGCCGTACCTGATGACAGTTTTCTTTAATTCCTTGTAAATCCTTGTCAGTCACAGGTGATTACTTTCAGGCTCACCAGGACAATGCTCCGCCGGACTGTTTACTTGTTACTTGATCACTGTCAGTTTCCGGGTTTCGATATGCTCTTCTGAAACAAACCTGTAAAAATAAATGCCGCTGGCCAGGGAGGATGCATTCAGTTCAATCATGTGGCGACCCGCGGGATACTGCCGGTCAGTGAGGGTGCTTATGTGTTGCCCGGTGATGCTGTAGAGATCCATACGGACCTGCTGAGGTTCCGGAAGGTCATATCTGATGGCGGTCACCGGATAAAAAGGATTGGGAAAGTTTTGGTAAAGCTGGAATTTACCGGGGATACCTGCCGTATTGCCTGCCTGGACGGAGGTATAAATTTCGATATCGGCGATGTGCAGCATGGACCTTTGTCCGCTGTCTTCATCTTCCTGCTCACCTGTAAAGTAGTATCGCCATAACAGCTCAACGCGGGGCTGGTTTTCTGCAGCGGCAGGTAGCGGTACGGGACCGATCCATTCACTGTGACCGTCTTCTTCATGGCCCTGATACTCCACGGCTTCGCCGTTTTCATCCACAAGTGACCCGGCAGCGAAGTGAGCTCCGCGATGCAGTGAAGCAAGACCGGCAAATCAGCCAGTATGCAACTCTTCTCACCGTCTATCACTGGATCTATCCGGATTACCGTAGAAAGCTGAGTACTATCGAAAGGGAACTCCGGGAAATGAGTGAGAGTGAAGATTAGGATGTTTTTTCTTTTTGCTTAATTCCTTTTTTCATTTTTTCTACCACTGCGGTAGGATTGATAAGCGGTAAAGGCACATCTCCAACAATGGTACCCTGCGCCTTTGCAGCCAATGCCCCCCGAGTATTTGAATAGGCAATGCTTAAAAACGTTACAATAAGCTCGTCGGGAAGTCGCAGACCATCATCAGTTTCGATACCTTTTAGTTTGTATGTAGTACGTGTTTCAATTTCAGTCAGTTTTCTCGGGTTTTGTTTACCGGACAGTACTTCAATAATAAACGTTACATGAACCAACTTTTTCCCAACATTTGTATCAAAAGAATGTTGAATTTTGTAATCTAGTCGGTCTTTTCGCACATTTGCTTCCGGTTTAGAACTGGAAAAACGATCGATCTCAAACGCTTCGATTGCAAATTGCATTTCCTGTTTTTTTGCCATTACGATCCAGTTGGTTTAAGCTGATACACTTTTGCCCGTTCAAAGTGTTTACTTTTTACCTGAAAGTTACCTGCCCATTGGGTAACCGTTGTTGTGGATTCAGCTTCCACCAATACGGTTCCAAATGCATCCGGAGAAACGGATAGTTTATTTACCGGCCGCCCCCATCCTTTTTCCTCCAGATCCTCTTCATAAAAGTCAGGACTTACTATAATATCCTTACCAAGAGCCTCTTCGATATTGGTGAGGGTGCGAAGCGTCGGATTGGCTTCTGCCGCCAATATTTGAGAGAGTTGACTGGGGTGCAGCGCTGATTTTTCTGCCAGTTGCTTTTGTGTCCACCCTTTTTCTTTCAGATAGTTATCGATTTGGGCGGCTATTTGCATCTGTTTGTTAATGAATTTCTCATCCACTGGTTCAGTGGAAAGAAATTCATTCCAGATGGTCTCGTTTTGTCGTTTATCGTAGGCCATAGTTGGTTAATACCTCCTCATTAAAGTCCATAATTCCATGGATATTGCCATCTGCATCCACTTCAAAGTCTCCTTCTTTTATTGCTTGACTGATGCACCGATCAACCCATCTCATATCTGCTTCTTTTTCCTTTAAATGCGGATCATCTTGTGTTTTTCGTACTTCTTTGACTCCACCATTGCCAAAAATCATTCATCATCATTTTTAACAACGGTGTAAAATTGGCACCGTCGGTTTGTAGAATCTAAACGCAGGACACGAAACAGAAAGTTCATTTAAAATAGTATAATTGTCAAGTTTGACGATATTTAGTTTGGTTACCCGATTAGAGCTTTTATCCGTTTGGATGATAATTGATTTGCCTTTGAAAAACAGTAAACGTTTTAAGATGTGTGTATCCGTCACCTTTTGACTGGAATGCCCTGCCATATAGCTGGCTTCAGCCGTATGAAATCCGTCCTCAATCTACTGGATAATCGCCTGATGCCGCAATTGTGGCCGGAGATAAATGCTGCTTTGCCTGGTAAAACAGATCGATTGCATTTCTGATCGCTCACATCGTGTAAGTTTTGGGACTTTTTTTAAGTTTAGAAGTGCTTAAACAGCTTTTTTTGGTCGAAAGAGTGGAATAAGAAAAGACAGGACCGACAGCGCCGGAAACCGCCTTCCTGCCAGTGCCAAGTCGCTGCAAGTCACCGCCAGTGCAAGACGCCGCCAGCGCCGATGCACGCTCGCTGCGGCTTCAGGGAACGCAGAAATCAGCGTTTTGTTAACAGAATGACATAGTCAATGTATATTATTAGTCAGCTGATTCACATAGAGCAAATAGAGTCACATGGAGCAAATGAGAGCGGCGTTTTGTAAAGAGTTCGGTGGTGTCGACCGGCTGGAAATCGGATCTGTTGAGTTGCCGGAGGTACAGGAGGGAGAGGTCCTGGTTCGCATTGAAGCTGCCGGGGTGAACCCGGTTGATGCGGCGGTTTTACAGGGGTACATGGAAGGGAGGCTTCCCCATGATTTCCCCATTATTCCCGGCTGGGACATGAGCGGGGTGGTTCAGAAAAGGGGGTTCGGCGCCCGCCGGTTTGATGCGGGAGATGAGGTTTACGCCTATGCCCGGCGGCCGGTTGTCAAATGGGGTACGTTTGCCGAATACACGGTTATTCCCGAAAATTACCTGTCCCTGAAACCGCAGACTGTTTCTCATACGGAGGCCGGAGGCATCCCGCTGGTCGGGCTTACGGCCTATCAGTCGTTATACGAAGCCGGTGGTCTGCAGGAGGGGTGGACTGTATTGATCCTGGGCGCTTCGGGTGGAGTCGGCAGTTTTGGAATTCAGCTGGCCCGGGCCAAAGGGGCCGAAGTGACCGGAGTGGCAAGCCGTAAGAATCACGGCTTTATGAAAGAGCTTGGTACCGCTGAGGCGGTTGACTATCAGGATACGGATATAGGTGAAGCGGTACGGAAGCTTTATCCCGGGGGTGTGGATCTTATTTTCGACTGCTCCGGCGGAGAAACACTGCAGCAAAGTCTGCCGGCACTGAAGAAAGGCGGAAAGCTGGTGTCCCTTCTTGAGCAGGGAGAAAATATCGATCCGGATATCGATTTTGAATACGTCTTCGTCGAGCCCGATTCGAGCCAGCTGGATCACTTGCGCAGGCTTACCAATGCGGGGGAACTGAAGGTGCCTGTCAGTGAAACGTATTCACTGGACGCTGCAGCCGATGCCCTGCAGCAAATACAGACACTTCATACGAGAGGAAAAATAGTCATTCTTCCCCAGACCTCTGACTGATACGCTCTGACTGATACGGCAATCGCAGCCGGCCGGCAGCGCCGAGAACCGCCTTCCCGCCAGTGCAAATCACCAATAGTGCAAGTCGCCGCCGGCAAATCATCGCCATTGCGAGTCACCGCCAGCAAGTCATCGCCAGTGCAAATCGACAACGCCGATGCACGCCCGGCGGCTTCAGCTGAAGTCCATATTCTGTATGCGCATAGCATTCAGAATGGCCAGCAGCGTCACGCCCACATCGGCAAACACCGCCTCCACAATGTCGCCATGCCGAGTGCCCCCATGGCGAGTACCAGGATTTTAATTCCCATCGCCAGAATGATGTTTTGCCAGACGATACGCCGCGTGGCCCGGCCTATCCCGATGGCTTCGGCAATTTTTGAAAGCTGATCTGTCTGGATGACGACATCGGCCGTTTCAATGGCAACATCACTGCCCAAAGCGCCCATGGCAATGCCCACATCACTCAGGGCAAGGACCGGCGCGTCGTTGATGCCATCACCGGCGTAGGCGATAGTTCCCGGAAATTCAGCCTTCAGCTCGTCCAGTTTCCGGGCTTTCTCATCAGGAAGAAGATCCGCGTAGACACGGTCGATGTTCAACTCGCTGCCGACCTGCCGTGCAACGGACATCGTGTCGCCGCTCAGCATCACCGTTTGCCGGATTCCCAGTTTCCGGAGCTTTTCGATGGCCTGTGCCGCATCCGGTTTTATCTGGTCGGATATGGTGACGGCCCCTTCGTGCCGGCCGTCTATGGCAATGTGCACGACAGAGCCGGTTCCCTCGTCTGAAAATCCGTTCAGGAAAACCTGCTCCATTTCCATCAGTTTCCGGCTGCCGACCACGACTTTTTTTCCGGACACGGTTGCCCGGATGCCGTACCCCGGAATCTCCTGCTGGTCTTCCACAGGCGGAACCGAGTGGACACGGGGTCCGATGTGATCTGTGATCGCTTTCGCTATGGGATGAGTGGATCCTTTTTCAACAGCCAGCAGCAGGGGAAGAACATCCCGGTCCCCGCCGCCGCTGCCGGTCCCGTCGGCCCCGCCGGCCAGCTGGACATCCTGTACGGAAAACGTGCCTTTGGTCAGCGTTCCCGTTTTGTCGAACACGACCGTCGTCACGGACCGCAGCGTATCCAGAAAGTTGGAGCCCTTCACCAGAATGCCGTGATGTGAAGCGGCCCCGATACCCCCGAAATAGCCCAGGGGAATGGATATGACCAGGGCACAGGGACAGGAGATCACCAGGAATACCAGGCCGCGGTACAGCCAGTCTTCAAAAACATACGGGCTTGCAAAGAAAGCCGGCAGGAGAACCAGCAGCGTGGCGAGACCCACAACCGCAGGGGTATAGACCCTGGCAAAGGACCGGAGAAACAGTTCTGTTCTGGCTTTTCGCGATGAGGCCTCCCGGACCATCTTCAGGATCCTGGAAATGGAACTGTTTTCGTAGGTGCTGGAAACCTCAAGTTCGGCGACCTGATCCAGGCTGATCATTCCCGCCAGCACTTTTTCCCCTTCCGCATAGTGCCGGGGTTTACTCTCACCGGTCAGTGCGGACGTGTCATATGCTCCCCGGCCGGTCAGCAGCCGGCCGTCAAGGGGAACCCGTTCGCCGGGCCTGACCTGAATGGTTTGGCCGATTTCTACTGAATCCGGGTGAACCGTGGAAAAGGATTGCCCGCGCAGTACATGGGCTGTTTCCGGCCTGACATCCAGGAGGGCTTTTATATTATTGCGGGCGCGGCGGACAGCTCCCTCCTGAAACGCTTCTCCGATGGAGTAAAAGAGCATGACGGCAACGCCTTCCGGGTACTCACCGATAAAAAAGGCGCCTGCGGTTGCTATGCCCATCAGAAAAAATTCGGTAAAGACATCTCCACGCCTCAGATTAGCAGCCGCCTGCCTGAGGACCGGAAGCCCGACGGGAATATAAGCGGTCAGATACCAGAGGAGCCGCACCGGACCGGAAAACCAGGGGCTTTGAAACAGGTAGTCCAGTGCCAGTCCGGTGATCAGCAGGATAAAACTGACAATAATTCCCGGGTGGTCGGGAAAACTGAACCGGTTTTCTGTACGATTGCCCGCACCATTACCGCCGGAGGGCTGATCCGTGCTGCAGCATCCCTGATCGCTGCAGCATCCTTCACTGTTATTGACTGTGCCGGACATACGTTTATTCCTGTTCCCGTGGTTCTGAGATACTGTTGTTCTGGTTCTGGCGGTTCTGTTGTTCTGCCTGCCGTTCTGTTGGTACTGTTGCGTTTGAACAGTCACTGTAATTTT
>JBBDRV010000059.1:0-9828 GCA_040905285.1 Balneolaceae bacterium
GATCGTTAGTCCGGTGAAGGACTCCCAGGAGACAAAAACCACGGGATTAACCCGGAATGCGGCTGTCGCCGTGTATCATCCGGCTCACTGGGCGGGGGAGCCCCAGCTGCATGAGATTATCGATGAATTTTCCCACCTGCTCAGAGAGATCTCGAAAACCGTTACCGTCAACAGTTAACGCTCTTCCTTTACGCCTTGCAGTCTATCCATCGTTTTGTCCAGCATCCCTTCATCCAGCAGTGCCTTGTCCAGAATGACGGCGGGATGAAATGCTTTTCTGCCCGTTCCGTCTGCAATCTGGTGGCGGCACGAGAAGCCAGGCGCACAGATGAGGGTGGACGGGTCCGTATCCCGTGCGGCGGGGAACAGGATCTGCTCCCCTATTTTCATGGAGACGTCGTAGTGCTCATATCCGAAACTGCCGGCCATGCCGCAGCAGCCCGTCTTCATATCGGTCACGCCGAATCCACACTGTTCGAGTACCTGCATCAGCGGCCCGTTTCCGGACAGGGCCTTCGTATGGCAGTGGCCATGCAGCGCAACCCGTGTCCGGCCGGTATAAAACCATCGGCCCTGTTCCGGATGCTTCGCGAAATGACCCGCCAGAAACTCTTCAAACAGCCAGCTGTTTTCCGCCAGCTGCTCCGCCATCTCAAGCTGGCCGTCACTGCAGAGATCAGGATACTCATCCCTGAGCGTCAACAGTTCGGACGGTTCCAGCCCCACGACGGGGATGCCCTGCCGCACGAGCGGGTGCAGCGCCTCCAGATTCCGCGCGCAGATGGTCCGGGCCTTCTCCAGCAGCCCCCTGGAAATCTGGGGACGGCCGGTAACCATGCTGCCGGGAACAAGCACATCATAGCCCAGCCGGTCCAGCACCCGGCAGGCCGAACGTGCGATCCCGGGTTCATGATAGTTGGTGAACAGGTCCACCAGGAGGGCGACCCGCGGTCGGTTTCCGCGGCGAAACCGATCCCGGTTCTCTTCAAACCAGGCACGGAATGTCTGTCCGGCAAACAGGGGCAATGTCCGGCGGGCATCCACCCCGATCATTTCCTGCAGGACGTTGCGCACGGCCTGACGCCTGAGGAAAAAATTGGACAGCGGTGACAGGGCCGAGGCAAGCGGATAGAATTTTTCCGGTTCACCAAAAAAGCGGCTCAGGAAAGGCACTCCCATCTGTTTGTGCCGGCCGTGGAAAAATTCCGCCTTCATTTTGGCCATGTCGACATTCGCGGGACATTCGCTTTTGCAGGCCTTGCAACTCAGGCACAGTTCCAGCCCCTCCTTTATTTCGGCGGATGTGAATGCATCCTGCTGCCTGCTTAAAAATATCTGACGGAACAGGTTCGCCCGTCCCCTCGTAGAGTCTTTTTCCTCCAGGGTGGCGTGGTAAGAGGGGCACATCGTCCCCCCGCTTTCCGCCCGTTTCCGGCAGGTGCCCGCACCGTTGCACTGCTCCAGGGCATTGCCGAACCCCTTCTCCCTGCGCCAGTTGAACAGCGTCTCCGGCTCCACCTTCGGCTGGCCGGGAGAAAACCGCAGGTTGCTGTCGATCGGTTTCGCATTGATGATCTTGCCGGGGTTAAACCGGTGGTCTTTGTCCCACAACTCTTTGACCTGTTTCAGAAGCGGCATCATTCGGCTGCCCAGAACCTTCTCTATATAGGGCGCACGGGCGCGGCCGTCGCCGTGTTCGCCGCTCAGGGATCCCCTGTATTTCCGCACCAGAACCGCCACATCCTCAGCCATGGCTTTCATCTTTCCCAGGCCTTCCGTCGTGGTGATATCAATCACCGGGCGCAGGTGCAGCTCCCCCACGGACGCATGCGCATAGAAGACACAGTTGGTGTCGTATTTCTCAAGAAGCTTACGGAAATCGGCCACATAAGCCGGCAGGTTGCGAACACGTACAGCCGTATCCTCAACGAAGGTGGGTGTCCGGGAATCCTGGCTGAGCCCCATCAGCAGTCCGAGCCCGGCTTTTCTCAAATCCCACACCTGATCCATCCGGATCTCATCCGAAATAACAGGCCAGGTATAGCCCAGCCCCCTGTTTTCCAGCCGGGAGGCCAGGGCATCGGCCTTCTCCCGCAGCTTCACCGGGTCGTTCCCGTCAAACTGAATGATCAGAATGCACCGCGGGTCCCCTTCAAGGAAAAACCGGTTCT
The DNA here is from genome assembly GCA_040905285.1 of Balneolaceae bacterium. Taxonomy (GTDB): domain Bacteria; phylum Bacteroidota; class Rhodothermia; order Balneolales; family Balneolaceae; genus JBBDRV01. Next base: position 2,172 of record JBBDRV010000059.1, read on the forward strand.
TTTTCTGTTCGATATTCCCCCGGGTGGCCTGAAGGATGATATCGTCCACCAGTTCAACAGCAGAAGCCTCCAGCTCCACCGCATCCACAGCCGCCTCCATGGCCTCCGTCAGCCCTTTGAACTGCGGAATGACCAGGATTCTGTGGGGGTCCAGCGGGACAAGCCTCACCACGGCGGACGCCGTTACAGCAAGCGTTCCCTCGCTGCCGCACAGTAACTCGGCCAGGTTGAACGGGCGACCGCCCGGCGTGACCGGGTCCATTTCGCACAGCCTGTCCAGTGCGTATCCGGTATTGCGTCGGATAATCTCCGGATGCGGGTAGGACTGAAAAATTTCCTCCCGGTTCTCTTTCAGCAGGCGGAGCATGCCGCGGTAAATTTCCCCCTCCAGGTTGTCGAGACGGCATTTCGCCTCCAGTTCAGGGCCCGTCAGTGGTTTGAAAACCGTGGTGGATCCGTCGCTCAATACGGCTTCAATTTCAACGATATGCTCCCGGGTCGTCTTGTGCTTGACCGAAAAGGACCCGCTGGAATTGTTGCCGATCATTCCGCCGATCATGCTGCGGTTCGTCGTGGACGTGTCGGGGCCAAACTGCAGGCCGTACAGGGCCGCCTGCCGGTTGAGCGTATCCCGTATCACCCCCGGCTGGACCCGGGCCTGCCTGTTCTCCGGATCCACCGATAGAATCCCCGTCATATGACGGGACACGTCGATCACCACCCCGCTGCCGGTGGCCTGGCCGGCCAGACTGGTGCCGGCACTGCGCAGCGTCACAGGGAAACCGCCGTCTTTCGAGGCCTTCACCAGCTCTTGAAGATCCCCTGCAGATGCAGGAAAGGCAACCCCGCGCGGCAGCTCCTCATACATGGACGCGTCATTGGCATAAAGATGGCGGGTAAGCGAGTCTGTCAGTATTTCAGGCATTTCTGTGTCCGGTCATTTCATATCCGTGAATCTCTTTCTCGCAGAGTTTTCTATTAGCTACTTATAGACAATCGTACGGAGATAATAAAGTACGGATTATACAGGATGCCAATTACAGATTCATCTGCCGGAGAATTTCATCCCCGATGGCCAGCGATGCGGTGGCCGCAGGGCTTGGCGCATTAAGTACGTGAATTTCCCGGTCCTTTCTTTCAAAATGGAAATCGTCCAGAATCTCTCCGCTGGATTTGAGGGCCATGGCCCGTACACCCGCCGGTGACTTCTTCAGGTGTTCAAGTTTGATACCCGGAATCAGCTTCCGCAGTTCTTTCAGAAATGCCTTTTTTGAAAAGGACCGGTAGTACTCATTCAGCCCCATTTTCCAGTGTCCCCTGGCCAGCCTCCAGAAGCCGGGAAAATTGACTGTGTCAATTGTATCATTCAGGTCAAAAGAAAGTTTGCCGTATCCCTCCCGCTTGAACGAAAAAACGGCATTGGGACCGCATTCCACCCCTCCGGTGGCCATTCTTGTAAAATGCACCCCGAGAAAAGGAAAATCGGGATTCGGCAGCGGATAGATCAGGCCGTTGATCCAGCTTTCAACCTCGGGTATCAGCCTGAAATACTCCCCGCGGAAAGGGACAATCTGCACCGACGACTGCACCCCGGCGGATTTAGCCACCAGGTCGCTCTGGAGGCCCGTACAGTTGATCAGAAAACCGGTTTCGAAACTCAGTTTGCCGGAATGCACCCCGACGGATCCGTTGTTCTGCCGGATCCGTTCGACCGGTGAATTAAAGAGGATATCCCCGCCGGCGTCCCGGATCAACTCCGAAAGAACCCTGCAGACTCCCTTGTAGTCGACGATCCCCGCCCCCGGCACATGAAGCGCCTTCACTCCCGCTGAAAACGGCTCGATCTGCCGGATCTCTTCCGCTCCGATCAGCCGTATCCCCCCGATGCCGTTTTCCAGTCCCCGCCGGTAGATCCTCTCCAGTTCCGGCAGCTCCCTTTCGGCCACAGCCACAATGATTTTTCCGCACAAATCATATTTGACACCGTGCTCCTGACAGAAATCAATCAGCTGACGGCGGCCTTCCACACAGTTTCTGGCCCTATAACTTCCGGGCCTGTAGTAGATCCCGGAATGGATCACCCCGGAATTCCGCCCGCTCTGGTGGGCAGCCATGTGCCCTTCCTTTTCAAGAACAAGAATGCGGGCTTCCGGATAGGCAAGGGTTAGCTTGTATGCCGCAGACAGGCCTACGATCCCGGCTCCGATAACAGTGAAATCGTAACTCATAAAACCTTCCGACTGTCCGTTTTCTTCTTATGCATGATTTATGCCTTGTTTGCTATCTGCTTGTTTGCTATCTGCAGTGTCCCGGATTGTTGCAGCATTTATACAGCCATCTGCCGCCGGCCTGCAAGAGCGGTTACCCATTCCTGATCCGCTAACGGGTCCCTGCACCCGTTTCACCGGGTGACCGCCGGCTGCCGGCCGGCTCAATATATGAATTACATCCCTTCCAGTCAGACGCCATACGAGCCTTTCATCTTTGCCGTTAAAGATCACAGGCGGATTGACTCTAAATTCTGCTTTAATAATGTTATATTTGTTGTTCTGAAACCAATACCGCACGATTCATGAAATCACCATACCCGTTTATATTTGTATTTGCACTGGCCTTCATGGCCTCCTGCTCCCAGGAGCAGGATCAAGCCGGACAGCCGGCAGAACAGGCCGGGGACGGGACGGAGAATATCGACCATGCCGCCGTCATTGAAAATGCGACTTTTACCGATCTGGACGGGAATGAAGTGACCCTTGCCGACTACCGGGGAAAAGTACTGGTTATCGATTTCTGGGAAACCTGGTGCGGCCCCTGTCTGCAGGTATTTCCCGCACTGCAGGAACTCCGGACAGAATATCCGGATGATTTCGAAGTGCTTGCGGTAACCCTGGGGATGACCGAGGGGCCGGAAGAAGCCAAAGCCTTCCGGGATAAGCATGGCTATGATTTCCAGTTTCTCTATGACGAATATGATATTTCAGATCAGTTGGGAATCTACAGTATCCCTTTCAAGGTCTACATCGACCCGGATGGAAAGCTGATCCGTCATGAGATCGGATCAAAAGGAAGGCAGGGGGATTACGACAGTGCAAAATCGGCAGTCACAAACCATCTGGCTCGCTGACACTGCCCAGGCGTAATCGTAGCCGTAATCCGCTCCGCGCGAGTATATTTCAACGTAAGTATATTTCAACACAACAACACACAGAGAACCATACAGAGAAAGCGAACCAACACGACGCTATAAACATTAACTGATACTTATATCACAACATGCCACAACAAGTAGAAAAATTGCCTTACAAAGTAAAAGATATTTCACAGGCCCCTTATGGCCGAAAGGAAATTCGTCTTGCTGAAGCCGAGATGCCGGGACTTATGGCACTCCGGGAAGAATACGGTAAAGACAAGCCATTAAAAGGTGCGCGTATCGCGGGATGTCTCCATATGACAGTGCAGACAGCCGTCCTGATTGAAACCCTCCTGGAACTGGGAGCGAAAGTACAATGGTCCTCCTGCAATATCTATTCCACACAGGATCACGCCGCCGCCGCTATTGCAGCGACCGGATGCCCCGTCTATGCATGGAAGGGACTGAACGAGGAAGAGTACAACTGGTGCATCGAGCAAACCCTGTTTTTCGAAGACGGCCAGCCGCTCAACATGATTCTGGATGACGGCGGGGACCTGACCAACATGGTCCTTGACAACTATCCGGAACTGGCCGAGGGAATCCGTGGAATTTCCGAGGAAACCACCACCGGTGTCCTCAGGCTGTATGACCGTGTAAAGAAAGGCACGCTGCCGGTACCGGCCATCAACGTGAATGACTCGGTCACCAAATCAAAGTTCGACAACAAATACGGCTGCCGGGAGTCCTGTGTGGACGCTGTCCGCCGGGCCACCGACATTATGCTGGCCGGAAAAGTAGCCGTCGTTGCAGGATACGGAGACGTCGGCAAGGGATCCGCCGCTTCACTGCGCGGAGCCGGAGCACGTGTTCTGGTTGCCGAAATCGATCCCATCTGCGCACTTCAGGCAGCCATGGACGGCTATGAAGTGAAGAAAATGAAAGATGCGGTCCGGGAAGCCGACATCGTGGTTACCGCAACCGGCAACAAAGACATCATCACCGGCGAGCATTTCAAGCTGATGAAAGACAAGACCATCGTCGGCAACATCGGCCACTTTGACAACGAAATCGATGTCGCCTGGCTCAAAGCCAATTCCGAAGAAGACAACATCAAACCCCAGGTAGACCTTTACAAAATGAAGGACGGCAAAGAGATCATTCTCCTGTCCCAGGGACGCCTGATGAACCTCGGAAATGCGACCGGCCATCCAAGCTTTGTGATGAGCAACAGCTTTACAAACCAGACACTGGCACAAATTGCCCTCTGGAATGAAGAGTTTGAAGTGGATGTCCACGTCCTTCCGAAAGACCTCGACGAGAAAGTGGCCCGTCTCCACCTTGAGAAAATCGGTGTTGAGATAGATGAGCTTTCCGAAGAGCAGTCGGAATACACCGGCATTCCCAAAAGCGGGCCGTACAAGCCGGAACACTATAGGTACTGATTGGTGGCGGTACTGATAGACCCGGAGGTGCAGAATACAGGTTATAGCAGCGGTTCCGGCCGGTTACTGACCGGCCGGCCGCTGACGACCTGATTCGCCGTAAGTCTCTTTTCCTTCTGGAAACTGGAAAGCAGAAGAATGAGGCTTATTTCAACACCTGAACATACGGGGCTGTACCTATTATGAGTAACAACAGGCCGGCTGCCGATACACCTTTTGTATCGACAAGCCGGCCTTTCTCATAATAAACATCTCATAATGAACACTGGCAAATACTCTCAATAATCAAGACTCGCCCGCTGCTTTTCCTGTCCTCACCGCTCTCAATAAACAAGAATCACCCGCCGCTTTTTACAGCCGCCATTCCTCTTCCTGAAAGCGATGATTTACAAGTCACAACTCTATTTTACAGGTCGCAACTCTTATTGATCAACCTTCTGCTGCAAATTTTACCCGCCGCAGTTCGCTAATTCTCCAGATCGAAACCGGCATCCATGGCCTGCCTGATCCGTTCGCGGGACTCGAGCAGGTGCGCCCGGGTATACTCGTCAAACTCGTAGGCGGGCGGTTCGAGCCGCTGTTCCAGACGCTGTTGCAGGTCCAGCAAATTCGTTCTCGCAACCGACCGCGCATCAGCCGGCATTCCCGATGGTGCATCGGTCACAATGCGGATCATCGCATCCAGGTGGGACCGCTGCAGGTCCCGCCGCGTGCTGCTGGTGTTGGTTCCCGGGGATTCCCACGATTCACTCCATATCGCTTCGGTCAGCCGGGACATCAGGCGGGGTATGGTCACCGTGTTCTCCGCACCGAACTTCAGTTCCGTATCCCGGATCCGCTCCAGCCTGACCGGGTGCAGAAGCTGCGACAGCAAACTGTTCTGGACGCCGAGAAGCGTTTTGTGTATCGGAAAGTCAATGCGGCCCTGCCAGGTATTGCTAACGCCCCAGTGATTCCAGCGGTTGGCGCCGAACTGCTGATAAACTTCCTGCGGAAGATCAACGGCATCGATTGAAAACGCATAATTGACAATGGTGTTCAGCGCATCCTCCTGTTTCTCCAGGGGAATGGCTTCGAACGGTCTGCGGGCGTTGGGATCGCCTCTGTGATCGCGGTACTGGTACTGGCCCCCGATGTATTTGACCGTCGGGGCAATGGCACGCGCATACTGGAAAAAGATGCTTTGAAACAGGTTCGACACTTCGTAGTACGGCATGTTGTCCGCCATGGCAATTTGCGGGAGGACCGGCAGCATGGTCCGGATCAGGTCCGCCCTGCCGCGGCCCCAGGCCAGCGGATCCTCGCCCAGGCTGTATGCATTGATGGTGGGATCGATCGCCCCGGCACCACGCGCATCTTCATCCGTACCGTAGGCATGACCGGGTTCGGCAGATCTGCGGGCGATTTCCCCGGCTTTCTCCCCGTCCGGGATATACCCGTAACTGATGGCCCAGCGATCATACGTGCCGATACCGACGTTGTAATACTGACCCTGCTCGGCCGCGTTTCCGGATATGTTGGGAGACGGGTAGTCCATAACCGAACTGTAGACGCCGCGCTTGGTCGTCCATTCAATATCATAAAGCTTGTCCAGAGGGGTGTCGGTGGAAGACCGGAAATTATGGCGCAGGCCAAGCGTATGCCCCACTTCGTGCATCGTTACCCACCGGGTGGCCTGATCCACATACTCGTCCGGCATCTCATCGCCGGGCTTCATATCCCCCTGCATCAACAGGGCCGCGCGTGTGAGGTTGACCTGGGTGCCCATTTCTGTAAAGAAGGCATCGGTCTTGATCCCCTGCTGCATCAGCTCCATCTCATCCTCACTTTGGATATAGATTTCGTCAATCGCCTGTTTGGGGTCGACCATGCTGCTGTACGTATCCCGGAAGCCCTGAAACATGCTGGCTTCAAAAAGGATGTTCGCATCCAGGATCTCTCCGGTCCGAGGGTCTACCGACGAAGGACCGATAGCTCCGTAGCCCGGCTTGTCAGAAACATTCCACCGAAGGGTGGCATAGCGGATGTCACCGGCATTGATACTGTCCGGCAGCATCTCCGCACGAATGGCATCCCTGAATCCCGCCTCTTCAAAGGCTGCATTCCACGCTTCCACACCCTCCATCATCGGCTGACGGTATCGTTCAGGTATGGTGTTCTCGAGATAATAGACAACCGGCTCCTTCGGGACACACAGCCCCTCCTCATCCCGGGGGCCTTCACACTCCAGCCGCCACCGGTTCACATACCGCCTGAAGAAATCCTCGTCGGTTTCTGTAAAATCCTTTTGGGCCGTCAGGAAATAGCCAATTCGGTCGTCAGCCTTCCGGACCTCCATGGGTTCCTCAGGCAGTTTGGACATGGAGTAGAAAATAGACACGGGAACATACCTGTGATCCGCCACCGTTCTCGGCCCGGAGTTCTCCTGGTTACGGAAGGTAAGATTGGCCTGAACATTGGAATTTTCAGGAAAGGATTCGACCAGGTCCAGGTAACTGCGGTTCCGGTCAAAAGCCGCACGTCCGGAAACAGCCTTTTTCACATGCCGGCTGACTTCGGACAGATCCCCCACAAACCAGTTGTAAACGTCAATCAGCACATAGCCGTCGGAATGCACAGCATCAACGCCGGCCACCTCCAAAACCGATTCGCCATAAGTAAGGTCCACCGCCCGGTCCTGAGGTGTCCCGGCCGCCGCCGTGTAACGATGAGGCTTGTTCACCAGAAAAACCTTGTTCTCTCTTACTTCCAGAGAGACCACATTGGATTCAAACACATTCAGCATCCGGCCGCCATAAAGCCCTTCGGCACCTATCCCGCGGGCCACCTGGTAATTCAACAGGAAATCCATGCCCACCTGCTCCGCCTTCACGGCCATATAGAGCTTGTTGCTTGTCCGGTAAAAATCAAAGAACCCTTCAATCTTTTCAGCTCCCTCAATCATTTTGTTAAACTGTTTGTCCCTGTCATCCTGGGCTGATGCAGCCAGGGGCAATAAAAACATTAATAAAATCAACGTGAGGGATTGTCTCATAACTACAGGCGGGTTTAAAATTTATTACAGAGTTTCAGTACATTTTAA
>JBBDRV010000060.1:0-9820 GCA_040905285.1 Balneolaceae bacterium
GTATTGAGGTTCCCGTTTCACAACGTCAGATGATGCTCCCTACAGGCTCGTCGTCTCAAATCATCACATTTATCACACATCAAGCCCAGACCCGGCGTGGCAGGTTAACACGAAAATACGAACGATAACATGCGAATGTTCCTGATGAGATGCCCACTTGTCCTGACTGCCGGTTTATTACTGGTTTCCTGTGCAAACCAGGAAAACGGCTCTGACGGTGACGTGCCGGCTTGTATAAATGAAGCTGAAGCTGAAGAGCACCCCGGGTTCTCTTTTCAGGGTGAATACTCCGGCATGACCCGTCTGGAATATGGCGGAGAACGCGTGGAGGCAGGTCTGCAGATAGCTGTATACGGTGAAAACAGATTCAGAGCCCTGCTGCACCCGGGAGGTCTGCCCGGCGAGCATATTGGTCCCGAGGGCACGGGAGTTCTTGAAAGAGCCATTGAACTGGAAGGGTCCTATGAAGACTATACCCTGCATCTGGATGCGGTTGATTATCCGATAAGCGTGCGGAAGATCCATGACCATTTTACCGTTCTTGATGAAGATTTCAATTACCTCGGACATCTGAACCCGATTCAGCGGTCAAGCACCACATCCGGCATGGAAGCGCCGGACAACGCCGTACAGCTTTTCAGCGGATTTGAAGCCGATCTTGCCGAACATTGGGATGAAGATTCGGAAATGGACGGCAATTTACTGAAACAGGGTGCCAGAACAGCTGAGAAGTACGGTGACATGCGTTTGCACCTTGAAGCTAAACTCGGATTCCTGCCGGATGAATCCAGCGACCGCAGAACCAACAGCGGGATCTATATACAGCGGAAGTATGAAATCCAGATCATCGACTCTTTCGGAACGGTACCTCACCCGGGGAGTAATGCTTCTTTATACGATGAATATGCTCCCGTCTTTGACTCCTCTTTCCCCCCTCTTTCCTGGCAGACATATGATGTCTATTTTCGAGCTCCGAGATTTGACGATCAGGGCAACAAAACCGAAAATGCCCGGGCTACTGTCTATCTGAACGGACTGCTGGTTGTCGATGACGGGGAACTGGAAGAAGGTACCGGAGGCGCAGCCTCCTATGAGGAAACTCCTGAAGATCTGATCTATCTGCAGCGTCATACAGGTCCTGTTCGTTTCCGGAATATCTGGCTGGCAGAGGAAGAGTATTCCCCGCCGGGCGCTTCCAGACTGGTGCCTGAGACATTGCCACCACAAAGGCGCTGAAATGGGAGCGAAACAATCCGCCGCAGCGCTCAAACAATTCCGGCCCAATGATCAATCCGAATGCTCCACTTTATTGTCAGCCCTCTGTCAACTCGTTGCCGACCTCAACCCACACCAAAGTCATAATTACAGATAAATGAACAGAATCATCCGCCTTCTCTCCTCTTGTTTTGCCTGTACAGTAAATTCCCCCGAACCCTCAGCCCGGATCCTGTCCTTTCGGCGGATGGCTGCATTTTTCTTCTCACTGTTCATTTTGGCCGGTGCAAGCTGTACGTCACCGCCTGATAACGGGCTTCCCCCCGGGGATCGGGATAACGGCGGTCTCGTCCTGCCGGACGGGTTTGAAGCCGTGGTTGTTACAGACAGCATCGGTCCGGGCCGGCACCTGGCTGTAAATGACAACGGGGATATATACATCAAGTTCAGAAATGCCTCTGAAGATGGGAGTATTGTTGCGCTGAGAGATACAACAAACGACGGCAGAGCCGACATCATTGAAAAATTTGGACATTTTGACGATGTGGGCCGTTTCCATACAGAAATGAAAATCCATAGCGGCTATCTTTATTTAAGTACAAATCTGAATGTCTACCGTTATAAACTGACACCGGGTCAACTACTCCCTGAAAGTGAAATAGAGACTATTGTTATCGATGATCATGAACACGGGAATCATTCGCACATCGGCAAACCCCTTTCTTTCGACAACAAGGGGACAATGTATGTAGCGTTCGGGGCGCCGTCCGACGCCTGTCAGGAGCCGGACCGAACGCCGTCGCATCCCGGTCAGGATCCCTGCCCCGAACTGGAAGAGCACGGAGGTATATGGGCATTTGATGAAAGCAGGCCCAATCAGACACAGGCCGACGGATTTAAGTTTTCATCCGGTATCAGAAGTATAGTCGGGATGGACTGGAATCCGGTGGATGAGCATCTTTATCTGATGCAGCACGGCAGGGATTTTCTGTTCAGACAGTGGCCGGAATACTACACACGCTGGGACAGTGCATTGCTGCCTGCTGAAGAATTTGTGAAAGTAACGGAAGGGTCAAATTTCGGGTGGCCTTATTGTTATTATGACCAGTTCCAGGAAAAAAAGCTGTTAAACCCGGAGTATGGCGGCGACGGACGTATTACAGGAAGATGCAGTGAGTTTGACAACCCCCTTATCGGATTCCCCGGGCACTTCGCACCCAACGATCTGAAATTTTACAGGGGCAGTCAGTTTCCCGATCACTATAAAAACGGGGCCTTTATTGCTTTCCACGGTTCCACAATCCGGAATCCCTATTCTCAGGGCGGTTATTTTGTTGCTTTTGTACCATTTCAGGATGGAGTACCCTCCTCTGAGTGGGAAGTTTTTGCAAACGGCTTTTCGGGGGTTGAGTCCATTGTCAATACCAGTGATTCTGACCACAGGCCCACCGGCCTCGCAATCGGTCCGGACGGTTCTTTATATGTATCTGATTCTGTTGACGGCAAAATATGGCGTATCATGTATAAAGGAGACAGGGAAAATTTCGGGGAAGAACAGCTTGAACGAATGGCAGAGGAAAAACTGACTGCCAATAACATTCGCACACCTCATGAGGCGGATGATGACCTTGAAAAAGGGCTCTCCCAGGGTGGCGAGACCATCTATCGTACGTACTGTTCCGCCTGTCATCAGCCTGACGGTCAGGGCCTGGCCGGACTTTTCCCTCCGCTTGCCGAAACAGACTGGGTGACGGGAGATAAAGAGCGCCTGCTGTCAGTTATTATCAGAGGGCTGGAAGAGCCTATTGTAGTGCGGGGTGAAGAATACCATAGTCTGATGCCGGAACACAGCTATCTGACAGATGAAGAACTTGCACAGGTTTCCACTTATATCCGGCAGAATCTGGGGAACAGTGCAGGTCCGGTAACGCAGCGCGAAGTCAGTGAGATCAGGCAGATGTTAAACAGCCGCAATTAACCGGCTGGAAACGTTCTGAAAAAGAAATAAGTTTATGCCAGAGCACAAAAGATCCAACTGCTCTGAGAGACAGCTATGGCTGAGAATCTAATGGACGATCTTTCACTCGAATCAGTGAATGACTATGTCAGGAAACGGGATCCGTACCAGACTGAATTCCAGCAGGCTGTCCATGAAGTGCTGAAACAGGTTATCCCCTTTATAAGAGGAAATAAAAAGTATCAGCGCCCCGGACTGATTGAACGTCTGCTTGAGCCGGAAAGGACCCTCACTTTCAGAGTTCCCTGGGAAGATGACCATCGCCGCTATCATGTAAACCGTGGTTACCGCGTTCAATTCAACAGCGCCCTCGGCCCCTATAAGGGCGGGCTCAGGTTTAGCCCGTCTGTCAATTTCAGTGTGGTCAAGTTTCTGGCTTTTGAACAGATTTTTAAAAACAGCCTGACAGGACTGGCTCTCGGTGGCGGCAAAGGGGGATCCGATTTCAATCCGAAGAGCAGAAGTGATGCAGAGATCATGCGTTTCTGCCAGAGTTTTATGAATGAGCTGTACCGGTATATTTCGAACGACATGGATGTTCCTGCAGGTGATATCGGGGTCGGCCAGCGCGAAGTCGGCTATTTATTCGGCCAGTATAAAAGGTTGACAGCTCAGTTTACCGGCGTTATAACAGGCAAGGGGCTCGCATACGGTGGCAGCAGGCTTCGAATGCAGTCAACGGGGTACGGAGTGCTCTACTTTATCCGTGAAATGCTGAACCGGAAGTCAAACTCTGTCGAGGGCAAGACAGTGGTTATTTCCGGTTCCGGAAATGTAGCCCAGTTTGCCTGTGAAAAAGCCGTTCAACTTGGTGCAAAAGTGATCGCCATGTCTGATTCCGACGGCTATATTCTGGACAACAAAGGCATTACCAAAGAGAAACTGGGTTATATAAAGCACCTTAAAAACGTCAGGAGGGGAAGGATCCGAGAGTATGCAGATGAGTATGACAGCAGATACAGCAGCGGAAAACCGTGGAAGCTTGAATGCGACATTGCCATTCCGTGTGCCACGGAAAACGAGATTGATCAAGAGGATGCACAGGCGCTGGCAGACAATCATGTATTGTGTGTAGCAGAGGGAGCCAATATGCCCTGTACCGACAAGGCCGTTGACATTTTTTATCGCGAGGGAATATTATTTGCACCGGGAAAAGCCTCCAACGCCGGAGGAGTCGCCGTCTCTGGTCTGGAGATGAGCCAGAATGCCAGAAGACTCTCCTGGAGCTTTGATGATGTTGACGAAAACCTTGTTGAGATCATGCAGACAATCCATGAAAAATGTGTGAAGTTCGGAAAAGAAAATCATGGAGTTGATTATGTGAAAGGTGCAAACATTGCCGGTTTTATAAAAGTAGCCGATGCGATGATCGCTCAGGGGCATGTGTAATAACCGTGACCGGGTGAGCGATGATCGTTCAGGGGCATATGTAATAACCATGACCGGGTGAGCGATGATCGTTCAGGGACATGTGTGACCGGGTGGCGTGGTTGGGATTTAGCCGCCTACCTCAACAGGAGATCTTCTCCTGAACTGATTTTGGGTTGGAACTGCTTACACGAAACACCGTCAAATTAATTACTAAAAAAGTTGGTTTCGCAAAAATATGTTTTGTACATTGAGACCATTGAATTTTTATTAAAGTGAAAGAACAAATTACTTAATGAAGTTCCACAATAATTTTATCCACCTCTTTTGTCCGGCTGCCTGTGCATGTCTTTGTATGTGCGTATGTATGATTTGTCCTGCAAAAGGTAGTGGATATAATTTTGATGAAAAATAGTGTTAAAAGATTCTTCAAAAAGCCCACTGCCTTAAACAGGCAGTGGGCTTTTTTTTTAGCTCTATGCCCGCCGCCTGTTACGGAAGTGACCAAGAACTCTAACTAAACATAAAACCAGGTAATACACCATGTCAGATACAACAACCAAAGATAAATATTTAGTCAGTACAGAATGGGCAGCTTCGCATCTTGAGGACAAGGATGTGAGATTTGTAGAAGTTGACGTTCATACGAAATCATATGATTCAGGTCATATTCCCGGAGCAGTCGGCTGGAACTGGAAAAAGCAGCTTCAGGACCAGCTTCGAAGAACCATTGCTTCAAAAGACGATTTCCAGGCTCTTCTGAGGGACTCCGGTATAGACACTGATACCACCATTGTTCTTTACGGGGACAACAACAACTGGTTTGCCGCATGGGCTTACTGGCTTCTGAAATATTACAATCACGACAAGTTGAAAATTCTCGATGGCGGCCGTAAAAAATGGGAAGACGAAGGCCGGGAATTTACAACCGAGGTTCCCAAATACAATTCAACGGGATACACAATCAGTGGTGTAAATAAAAAATACCGGGCACTGCGGGATGATGTCACCAAGAGACTGGGCCGGGATTCCACAGGTCTCGTTGATGTACGGTCACCTGACGAATTTACAGGTAAGATTCTGGCCCCTCCCGGTTTGAATGAACTTTCACAGCGACCCGGCCACATCCCCGGAGCCAGCAACATCCCCTGGTCCAAGGCTGTAAATGAAGATGGAACGTTCAAAAGCATCGATGAGCTGAAAAAGCTCTACGAGGGCGAGGGAATAACACCGGACAAGGAGATCATCGCCTATTGCCGGATCGGCGAACGTTCAGCCCATTCCTGGTTTGTACTCAATGAATTACTTGGATACACCAATGTACTGAACTACGACGGTTCCTGGACAGAATGGGGTAACCTCATTGAAGCCCCCATTGAACGATAACATTTAAACAATACCTCATTACCAACTGGAGTCTTTAAACCGGAATTTTGCTCAATATCAGAATACATTCCCCCGAATTCAGAAAACCGCGGACAGCTCGCTGTCACAGACGTCCGGGCGTATTTCGCGCGGCGCTCTTTTCCGGGATTGCAGATATTGAACAGGGTAACGGCTTTAAAGACTCCATATAATTATCAAAAGCACCAACCGAATAACACCTGTTTCATGGCCGATAAGAAAACAAACAAGAAAAGCAAGGTTGAGAAAGTCAAAGAGGCGAGCAACTATCTGCGTGCCCCCGTGGCTGAAGAGTTACTTGATGATGAACCCAAATTCAGCCGGGAAAGTTATGAAATTCTGAAATTCCACGGTTCCTACCAGCAGGATGACCGCGACCTGCGACAGGGCCGGAACAAACACTGGATGTTCATGGTGCGGGGCCGAATGCCCGGTGGCAAATTGACAGCCGACCAATATCTGGCTATTGAAAAAATTGCCGATCAGTTTGGTGACGGAACAGTCAGGGTAACGACCCGCCAGGCTTTTCAGCTGTACGGGATCGTAAAAAACAACCTCAAAGAAACCATCCGTCATATCAACGATTCAATGATCACGACGCTCGGGGCCTGCGGAGATGTGGTCAGAAATGTTATGGCTACACCTGCACCCGATGTTGACGGCAGACAGGAAAAAGTGCAGGCAATGGCAGATGAGTTGTCGGATATCCTGCTTCCTTCAACCAGGGCCTATCATGAAACATGGCTGAATGGCGAAAAAGTCTATTCCGGCAAAGACGAGAACGGCAAAGAAAATAACGATGTACCGGAAGAGACCGAACCCCTCTACGGGAAAAACTACCTCCCCAGAAAATTCAAAATCGGACTCACCATCCCCGGGGACAACAGTATTGATCTTTATACCCAGGACATTGGCCTTGTCGCACTGTTTGACGACAGAAATGAAATAGAGGGGTTTAATGTCATCGTTGGCGGCGGACTGGGGATGAATCATAAAAAAGCGGATACCTATCCCCGGCTCGGGGATCATCTCGGCTATGTAACAGCCGACAAGGTGATTCCTTTTGTCAAGGGAATCATTAAGGTTCAGCGGGACCTGGGCAACAGGGAGAACCGGAAACAGGCCCGGATGAAGTATCTGATCGATAAAATCGGGCTCGATTCATTCCGGCAGGAGCTGCTGGAAAGGACAGGCTTTGAGCCGGAGCCCTACCGGGAGCTTCCGAAGTTCGAACCGGACCTTTATCTCGGCTGGAACAGACAGTCGGACAATAACTGGTTTCTTGGTGTATCCATTGAAAACGGCCGTATTAAAGATGATGAGGACCTGCAGCTTAAAACGGCCCTGAAAAAAGTTGTGGAGTTGTTTCAGCCCGGTGTGCGATTTACGCCCAATCACAATGTGCTGCTCACGGATATTGAAGAAAGCGACAAGGAGGCTGTCGAAAAGGTCCTCCGGGATCACGGTGTACTGCCGGGAGACAAGCTCTCCAATCTTTTAAAGTACTCCATGGCCTGCCCCGCTCTTCCGACATGCGGACTGGCGATAACCGAATCCGAACGCATATTCCCTGATGTTATTCGCGAGCTGGAACAGGTTGTTGAGGAAATGGATCTTCAGGACGAAAAGATTTCCCTGCGAATGACCGGCTGCCCGAATGGATGTGCCAGGCCTTATGTTGCCGACATCGGTTTTGTAGGTCGGTCGCTTGACAAATACACCCTGTTTCTTGGCGGAAATCCGGCCGGTACCCGGCTTGGAAAAGTATATAAAGACCTGGTCCCCCTCAATGAGATAGTGGATGAAGTAAGAGTACTTCTGACGCATTTTAAAGATCAGCGCCGGAATGGGGAACAGTTCGGGGATTTTTGGGCCAGAACCGGAGTTGAAGAGGCACGGAAACTGACGATCAATGCCTGAATTAAGGAAAAATGCGTGAATTAAAGAAAAATATGAATACAGGACACTCTTTCCAGACGGGAAAAGTATATATAACCGGAGCCGGACCCGGGGACCCTGAACTGATCACCGTAAAAGGCGCCCGTCTATTACGGAAAGCTGACGTGGTGGTTTATGACCGGCTGGTCAATCCTGAACTGCTTGACTATACAGCGGATGCTTCTGAACATATTTATGTGGGCAAGCGCCCGGGGAAGCCTTCTGTTTCTCAGGATCAGATCAATCGCATACTGATTTCAAAAGCCCTTGAGGGGAAAAAAGTAGTCCGGCTCAAAGGGGGGGATCCCTTCATATTCGGGCGTGGAGGCGAGGAATGTGAAGCATTGGCTCTCAGCGAAATCCCATTTGAGGTTATTCCGGGAATCAGCAGTGCTGTAGCTGCCCCCGCCTATGCTGGAGTGCCCCTTACTCACCGAGGTGTGGCGAGATCATTTGCAGTAGTCACGGGGCATACCTCGAAAGAATCGGATGTTTTTCAGAACTGGGAACATCTGTCACAGATTGACACCCTGGTAATATTGATGGGCATGAAAAACCTGTCAGACATTTCCCTTGCCCTGATCCGGCATGGGCGTTCTGCAGACACCCCCGTTTCCGTCATAGAAAAGGCCACGCTGCCTGAACAGCGAATAGTAACGGCCACCCTTGGCACAGTTGTTGAAAAAGCAGCGGATCTGGTCTCCCCTGCAACCATTGTGATTGGAGAGCTTGCCGGCAGCGGCCTGTCCTGGTTTGACAAGATCCAGGATCAAAACGGGAATTCGTCACCCGGCTATGATCAAATACAGAAATTTGCAATCTGACACCCATTGCGGTCTATCTCTATGAGTCAAATAAAGCCAACAAAGAACGGAAGCTCCAAACCTGAGTCCGTACGCGGGCAACTTGCCGAACTGAATCGGCAGTTTGAAGGCACACATCCGGACCGGGTACTGGCCTGGGCCTCTGGGACATTCGGAGCCAAAGCTGTTATCGGCACAGGCTTCGGTCCTTCAGGCATATTTTTGATCCACAGGGCCCACATTCTGGGACTTGTCACACCCGTGTTTTATCTGGATACCCAGCTGTTGTTTGAGGAAACGTATGCCCTCCGTGACAAGCTTGAGCAAAAACTCGGTATTTCCATACACAAGGTTTCACCTGATCTCTCTGTCAGGGAGCAGGCGGAAAAGCATGGGGAAGAACTCTGGAACAGGGATCCCAACCACTGCTGCTATATCAGGAAGGTTGCTCCCCTGAAGAAGTATCTTTCAGACAAAGAGGCCTGGATTACCGGTATCCGCCGTAATCAGTCAGTTACCCGGGAAGACACCCAAATTGTCGAATATGACGCTGTATCTGACGTCATTAAAATAAACCCGCTGGCCGCATGGGACAATGACCGGATCTGGGATTACATCCGTAAACATGATTTGCCGTACAACCCACTTCATGATGAGGGATTTCCCAGTATCGGATGTATTCCGTGCACAAGTCCGGTTGCCGAAGGTGAAGATGAACGGAACGGACGGTGGAGAGGAGAAGAGAAAATCGAGTGCGGCATCCACTTTTCAGATGTTACGGGCAGGTTTGAACGAGACGCCTGACGCAAACGCAAGCCGGGATTCCTTACGCACCACACGATGTGGTGTTATTGAATTCACCCTGTTATTTTCATAGTTAGTGTTTGTCAGAAAACTCATAGTGTCCTAAAAAAACGTCAGGGTCAAGGCGCGCGAAGCCCCAAAAAGCACAGTGTACTAAGCGTACATGAGCATTTTTGGGGCAAGTGGAACGCAGAGATTGACGTTTTCTTAGAGACACTAGCAGTCTGTCGGACTTAGGAACAGAAAGCGAGCAGGATGAGATTTTGGCACA
>JBBDRV010000061.1:0-9731 GCA_040905285.1 Balneolaceae bacterium
CTTGTTACTGTATATGCCCTCTGACTCGAAAGTTCTGATCGCAGCCAGACGGGCTTCCCCTGTTTTCTTCAGCCGCATCCTTGACTGGGCTAAATACCACCAGCTTTTTTCCAATAAGTACGGCGATGTATCTTCCAGGCGGGTCACGTTTTCAAAAGCTTTGGAGGCCGATTCGAAACGGGACCGGTTGTAGAGTAAAATCCCGTAATTAAGATTGGCAGCAGCGCTCTGGACGGGTGACAGGTCCTGTGACAATATCCCGGCGAAAATCTCTTCCGCTTCCTCCGCACGGCCGGACATGGCTGATTCAAATCCTGCATTGATTTCAATATCCAGCTGGTCCCAGTTTTTATCAGCGGACCGGTAGACATCGATCGTCGCCATTTCTCCGGGTGGAATTTCCGAAATCAGCTCTGGGTATCCCCCGACACCGTTTTCAACCGGCAGCATATAAAAAAACAGCAGTGCAGCGAAAAAGGCTGTAAACCCATATATCCAGCTCGCATAAGCCGACAAGGCGGCCGGAAGCCTCACCGTACTCATTTCGGTCATACCGGACCCCCTGTCGCCATCCTGGTTTTTCAGGAAATACTGCCTTGCTGCGGCTTCAATTTCAAACCACTGCAGATATTCGGGATTTCGCAGGAATTCTTCCCACAGCAGATCAACCTCCTTATCCGTAAGTTCCCCATTGAGGTAACGGTCTATCTGACGTACCATCTCGTAATCTCCCATAGCATTATCGATTCTGTAGAAGGTTTATAACTATATGCGTTTTGTCATATGATCCGGCCGGGCATGAATCCTTGCAAAAATTTATAATTTTGATTCGATACATTTTTTAATCGTTTTAAAAATCCGGTGTTTGCGGGTCCAGGCGTTATTAACAGAAATGCCGAAGTGGTCTGCTACTTCAGCAGCGCTTGAATCCGGATGACGCACCCAGTAACTGAAAAATTGACGCTTGTCACTCTTTAAAGATTCAATGCACTCTTCAAATATATGCTGCCGCTCCCGATCTATAATTTCGGACAGCTGGACAGCTTCCTGAACAGGCTCCTGCAACTGCCCGCCGACAGGTTCCGGCCTGAAGCCCTCTCTGCTTTTCAGATAATTGTGCCTGCATGTAATGATCATATAGGAAAGAAGACCTGACGGGTTCTCAATCCGGTTCTCTCTTATGGCTTTGATGACATAAAGAAACATCATTTGTACAGAATCCTCTGCATCCTCCCGGGAAGCATTCATACGTACCTTCAGCATGCGTATCAGGATCGGTGTTGCATTCGAAATCAACCGGTTAGCTGCCTCCTGATCTCCCTCTTGGATAGCCTTTACCAATGGAGCGTAATCCATTACGGTCATTTTAGCTTTTTTTGCAAGATATAATAATTCTGATGTTCAGCAACTATTGAACAAAGAAATCTAAAAAAGAGATGTTTGCTCATTCGGGTCGGAGCTTCCGGCGACGCTGTCATCCCCGGGCCCGGCATGTAAGCCTGACAGCATTTCAGGCACAAACCGCTTTCCGTAAATGCGCCGGCATATCCCCTGCAAAGCTTTTTCACCCAGGGGTGTTACAGACAGGAACCCGTTCTGATCTTCGGACAGGAAGGCAAACTGTTTTAAATCGTTCACAATTAAATACGCCAGCTTGGGAATGGCTCCGCTGTTCTTTTCAACATATTCACGATGAGAGTAGTCATCAGAAGAAGCCAGTACCAGTCCCATGACGTTCAACTCGCTTTCCGTCAGGGGGTATCCGCCGGACCCGTTGGTGAGCAGGGAATCCCAGGTTTTCTGGCTGTAATAAAGGCCGAACCACCACTTTCCCTCTTTTAAAAGATTACGCGAGACCGAGCAGGCAAGATATTTGCCAGGAGCCGCCTGCCGGGGTTCTCCTCTCGACCGGTACATACTCACCATGGTTGCAAGATCCAGTTCATGGATATTGGGAGGATACTTGAAATGGTACTCGGATCTTTTTTCCATGATGTACTGTACGAAGTGATATCAGCGAACAGCTATTATACATGGTGCAGACCCTACTGTCAACCGTCCAGGCCTCCTGATTATTTTTTTCCTTTTTCTGCTATGATTTCCACAGCCTGATCCAGAGTCACCTCTTCCGGTTTCACATTACCGGGCAGGGACACGTTCTTTTTCCCGTATTTCAGATAGGGGCCGTAGCGCCCGTCCATAACCCTGATCTTGTTACTGTTCTCGGGATGCTCGCCCAGTTCCTTTATTTCAGAACTGCTTCTCTTCGTTTTTTTCTGTTTTAAAAGCTCAACTGCACGTGAAAGCTCAACCGTCAGCACATTATCATCTTTTGTCAGGGATTTGAATGTCCCGTCATGAAGTACGAAGGGACCATAGCGGCCCACCCCTGCCTTTACGTCCTTGCCGGTTTCCGGATGAGTGCCCAGTGTGCGGGGAAGTTCCAGCAGCTGCAGCGCCAGATCCATATCCACATCTTCAGGTTTCATGCCTTTCAGGAGAGATACACGTTTTGGTTTTTTATTTTCATCGGTCACTTCTCCCAATTGTACGTAAGGGCCGAACCTTCCCGTCAGCACAAATACGTCCTCACCTGTTTCCGGATGCTTGCCCAGTGATTCAGGACCTTTTTTCTCGGCATTTATCAATTCATTCAGTTTCGTGATCGTAATATCGCCGGGCGCGAGGCCGACCGGCAGAGAGGTGGAAATCTCCTCCTCATCCTTTTTCGTCTTTACATAAGGGCCAAACCGGCCGACATAGACACCAATGCCATTCAAGCCTTCAATTGGCAGCTCCAGTTTTCTGGCCTCCTGCGGGTCAATTTTGTCCTCCTGGCTTTCCACTTTCGACTTTAACCCCAGATCACCCTTGTAGTACTCCGAGAGATAGACAGCCGGATCAAAGCCGCCCTGTGCTATCTGGTCCAGTTTATTCTCCATCTCGGATGTGAATTCGCTGTCTACCAGATCAGGAAAATGATTTTCCAGCAGTGCAGTCACGGCAAACGCCGTGTACGTCGGTATCAGCGTTTTGCCGTCGGTGCTGACATAACCGCGATCCTGCACCGTGCTGATGATGCTGGCATATGTACTGGGCCGGCCGATACCCCGCTTTTCGAGCTCCTTGACAAGGGTCGCTTCAGTAAATCTTGCAGGTGGTTTTGTCTCATGGCTGATGGACTCCAGTTCATTCAGCTCTGTCTCATCTCCTTCAACCAGTTCCGGAAGCCTTATTTCCTGATTCTCAAGAGCTGACTCAGGATCATCACTGCCCTCGACATAGGCCCTGAAAAAGCCCGGGAAAAGAATTTTCTTTCCGCTTGCACGGAATTCCGCTTCTGTCCCCCCGGAACCGGCGGTGATTACGGCATTGGTAAACTCCAGTTCTGCTTCAGCCATCTGCGTGGCAATGGTGCGCTTCCAGATCAGGTCATAGAGTTTAAACTGCTGGCCGGTAAGTCCCGCCTTTTCAGGATGAATAAATGAAGATCCGGCAGGCCTGATCGCTTCATGGGCCTCCTGGGCCGTCTTTGAACCGCTTGAATAGTTCCGGACACGTTCAAACAGGTAATCCTTTCCATACTGTTTCTCAACTTCATTCCGGGCCGCATTTATAGCCTGGCCGGAAAGGTTGGTGGAGTCGGTACGCATGTATGTGATCAGCCCGTTCTCGTACAGCTTCTGTGCCACTCCCATCGCATTGCGGGCAGACATGCCGAGCTTCCTGTTGGCTTCCTGCTGCAGGGTCGAAGTTATAAACGGCGGGGAGGGATTTCTCTTCTGGGTTTTTACGTCGATGGACGTAACCTTCCATTCAGCCTCATGAAGTTTGTCACGCAGGTCATTTGCCTTTTTTTCATCCAGCAGGACCACACTGTCGGGCTTCTTCAGTTTACCCGTGCTTTCATCAAAATCCTTTCCCGAAGCCAGGCGCATGCCATCCAGCCGGGAAAGCACAGCAGGAAAAATCTCCTTTTCACCTTTCTTATTCAGTGAAGCTTTAAGGTCAAAATACTTCCCGCTTCTGAATTTCATCCGTTCTCTTTCCCGCTCGACAAGGAAGGAAACGGCCACGGACTGAACCCGGCCTGCCGAAAGGCCCGGGGAAATCTTTTTCCAGAGAAGCGGGGAAATTGTATAGCCGGCAAGCCGGTCTATGATCCTGCGTGTTTCCTGTGCATGCACGAGATTCATATCAATATCGCGATAATTTTCCATCGCCTTTATGATAGCCTCTTCGGTGATCTCACGGAACACCATACGTTTCACAGGAACTTTGGGCTTCAACACTTCAATCAGGTGCCAGGAGATGGCTTCTCCCTCGCGGTCTTCATCTGTTGCCAAAATGAGCTCATCACAATCTTTCAACAACTGTCTGAGTTTCTTCACCACCTTCTTCTTATCACCGGGGACTACATATATCGGCTCGAAATCTGTCTCAACATTGATACCCAGATTTGACCAGTCCTCTTTTTTATATTTGGCCGGTATTTCTTTGGCTGATGAAGGCAGGTCCCGTATGTGCCCCATCGACGAATCAACCTGAAATCCTTTCGGCAGGTATTTCTTAATGGTTTTGGTTTTGGTCGGTGACTCTACAATGACTAATGATTTCATAAACTTCTCGTCTCTTACTACAGGTGATTGATCAGCTCTTTTAGTTCCTCTGCATGAGCCTTTGTATTAATCTTTTCAATAACGCCGAGCACTGTGCCGTCTGTATCTATAACAAATGCCGAACGGGAGGGAGCATTAAATGTTTTACCGTACATCTTCTTTTCAATGACAGAGCCGGTCGCTTTTGCGAACCTGTACTCCGGATCCGAAGCAAGTATATAATTGATCCCCAGTTTGTCTGCATAATTTTTATGTGAACCACAGCTGTCCTTGCTGAGTGCGATTAGATTGTATCCTTTTTTATCAAACCAGTCCGCATGCGCTGCAAGGCTTCTGTTCTGGTTATCACAGCCTGAGGTATTATTACGCATATATACGGATACGATGGCAGGACGCCGGAGCAGTTCGGAAAACGTCTCTGTTTTTTCTTCCCCGTTTTTTACAATATCCAGTGAAAAGTCCGTGTCTATTCTGTCGCCTTTCTGAATCATGGTTTACCTTTAGATTTAACCCGTTGAGACAACCCAAACCAGTTTGGCAAATCAAATCGTTCTTTTTTCAGGGCCGTCCGGACAAAGTGCAGGATAATACACAATGGATGGCTAACAGGGCAACTCTCCTGAAAATAATCATAAATTGCCTGAAGTGGACAGCAGAAATCTGGTGACGGCAGCCAGGACAATGGCGTGGTGAACGGTTCCGTCCCTGATACAATCATAAAACCGGCCGGGCTCCATCAGATGGACGCCTATATCTTCAAACTCACCCGTATCCGGACTGCCTGTCTTCCTGCACTCTGTAGCCAGGAAGAGGTGGGTGTAGTTATTCATAATAGCGGGATTGGCGCTCGTTTTGCCCAGGTAGGACCAGGAGCCGGCTGTATGGCCGGTCTCCTCCCTCAGCTCCCGCTCTGCAGATGTGCGGGGATGCTCGCCCGGATCGACTATCCCGCCGGGTATTTCAAGGGTTACGTCACCGGTGCCGTGCCGGTACTGCTCCACAAGAATGATCCGTCCGTCTGCAGTAAAGGCCATTATATTGATCCACTCGGGAGCTTTCAATACATAGAATTTACCGGCGTCAGAATTTTTTTCAGGTGCCGCTTCTTTTTCGTGCAGATCGAAAACCGGAGTTCCGTATACTTTTTTATCTTTCAGTAAGCACCATTTCCTTTTGCGAAAAATAAATTCACTCATTGTTTATCAGCTTATGGATCAACGATTGGAATTCAATAAAGACGATTTCCCCGATGAAAAACAAATGAGAAGAGCCATCGAGGAAGCTTGTGATCTCATGGAGAAAATTTACCGGAACGGGGATTATCCGAAGCTGACGGTGACGCGGTCCTGGTCCAGGCACAATCCGGTTATCACAGGGGAAATGGCAGTGCCCAGGGCTTACAGGTGGTTCCTGTCCCGAGAGATCTATAAACTCCTCCGGAAGGGAGCCAAAATAAAAATCTTCCCGTCCCGTCCGGCCATTCCGCTGAATAATCCCGGACTTTTTGACAATATCGATGAGGATGACTGGGACATTACCCAAAAGAAGTTGTTCCTTTTCACACCTGAGCGGATAGATATCTCGCTAGACCGCCTGAGTCACTATACGGGAACAAGTGCGGATGATTTTCAGCGTAACATCCTGTTTACCAACTATGACATGCATGTCCAGGTATTCAACAAGCTTTTCCCTGATTGTGTAAAGCCGGACCGTGCTGTTCAGATGCCGGCTTATCATCATCAGTTACCTGACAATAAAGGATATACCCTCGTCAACATCGGCATAGGTCCGTCAAATGCAAAAACCATCACGGATCATGTAGCTGTCCTTCGCCCCGATGCCATTGTTATGGTCGGACACTGCGGTGGACTCAGAAACCACCAGGATATAGGGGATTTTGTGCTGGCAACAGGTTTTATGAGGGCGGATGGCGTACTTGATGAAATCCTGCCTCTCAGCATTCCGATTATACCCAACTACCTGCTGAACATCTATCTCAAGGAGATTCTCGATAAATACAGTCGGAATTATCGGTTGGGTACCGTTTATACAACTGCAAACAGAAACTGGGAGTTTGTAAAGCGCAGGACTGTGGAACAGATACATATAAGTCGCAGTGTGGCCATTGATATGGAGTCGGCGACTGTGGCCACCAACGGCTACCGCTACAGAATTCCCTTTGCAACGCTGCTGTGCGTGAGTGACAAACCGCTGCACGGAGAGCCGAAACTGAGTGAATTTTCCCGGGAATTCTATGAAAATTCCAAGGAGCTTCATCTTAAAATTGTACTGGAAGCTCTGACCATGTGCAAAAAAACGTACCCGGAAGGCCTCCCTAATGCCAGTATTCGTGCCGATAACGAACCGCTCATGGGTGGTCTGGAATAAATTTCCGCTCGCCTTGTAAGGTACCGGACCGGTACGGTTCATATACTATAAAGAGGCTGCATGGATCAGGAGGAAACAGACGCTGCAGGTCATTCGGAAAAGGCTGTCAGAGAGATGCAGCCGGGTGAACAGCCCCGGGAAAAATTAATACGCTACGGAGCCGAGAGTCTTTCTGATGCGGAGCTGTTCGCCATTCTGCTCAGGACCGGAAGCACACGAATGAATGTGGTTGAGACGTCCCGTTTGATGGTTGAGCATTTCAACGGGCTGCGGAACCTCGCCCGCAGAAACTGGCAGGAATTAAAGGTGATACCCGGAATAGCCAGGGTAAAGGCCGTCACTCTGGAGTCGGCGTTTGAACTCGCGAGGAGAATACAGGTAGCTTCCCTGGGGGACAGGTTTCTGATACAAAGTCCTGAGGATGCAGCGGCCTACTTTGCCCCGAGATTGCGCGACCTGACCAAAGAGATCTTCCTGGTGGCCTTTCTGAATAACGCCAAAAGGCTGACCGGATATCGCAAGATCAGTTCGGGAGGCTCTACCGCTACCATTGTCGACCCTGCTGAAGTGATGCGCCAGGCCATGATGAATGAAGCGAACAGCATACTTCTGCTTCACAACCACCCCTCCGGACAGGCAAGGGAATCCAGGGCGGACGTGAACCTGACCCGGCGTATTGTGGAATCCGGCAAACTGCTCGGCATACCGGTCGACGACCACCTCATTATTGCCGGAGACACCTTTGTAAGTTTTAGAAGCAGAGGGTTGATGTAACCTGCAGAACCGCGACCAATTCAGGGGCTGAATGAAAAAGGAAACCATTGGACATACGGGCCGTCTGGAAGACAGAATAATCGAGTTTGCCAATCTTTGCATACGGGTGGCGGAAAGCCTTCCAAATTCTCTTGCCGGAAGGCATTACGCCGGTGAATTGATACGGTCGTCCAGCTGCATGGCACTGAACTACGGCAGAATTCAGTCAGCAGAATCCTTCAATGATTTCAGGTACAGAATCGATGTCATCAGGATTGAACTGGGGGAATCGAGAATCACCCTTAAAATTATAGCCCGTAAGCCACTGCTCACGTCATATGAGGTCAATTCGGCTCTGACGGAAGTTTCTGCCCTCTTTTCAATTTTTGCAGATCAGGAAAAACCGAAGAAGAACTCCTTTTTGCGCCGTTGCAGGGATGAAAGAGGTCCCCTTCACCGATTTTATAACCAGGATTCATTCTTGTAATACAACGATTCATTATTGGATATCGAAAGAGTTATATTTCCCCCTATTATCAAGCTAATGTATCAGGGCAATTAATGGACGACTATTTACGGCGGATTTTAACTGCAGCACTGGAATCCCTAAACCTTGAAAAAACCGACTGGCCGGAGTTTCAGATTGAAAAGCCTAAAGATGCCACCCATGGCGACGCAGCAACGAATCTGGCCATGATGCTGGCACGGCCGCTGCGCAGTAATCCCCGCAAAATTGCGGAGGACCTGGTCGGCCGGCTTGAATATGATTCTGACAAAATAGCCGGAGTGGAAATTGCCGGACCGGGTTTTATCAACTTCCGGTTTGCCGACAATTACCTCTTTGAAACGCTCTCCGGGATTTTAAAGAAGGGAGAAACCTATGGAGAGTCCGGAATAAATGCCGGCAGGCGCATCCTCATCGAATTTGTAAGCGCCAACCCGACGGGGCCGCTTACCGTCGGGCACGGACGTAATGCCGTATTGGGAGATACAATTGCGCGACTGCTGAAATGGACCGGGGCGGATGTGGAACGGGAATACTATTTCAATAATGCCGGCAGGCAGATGCGGATCCTCGGGCAGAGTGTCCAGGCCAGATATCTGCAGGTGCTGGGACAGGATGCCCCGTTTCCGGAAGGTGGCTATGAGGGAGAATATATCCGGACGATTGCGCAGCGCCTCGCCGAAGAACACGGGGACAGGCTGACAGCTGAAAAGGATGAAAGCCTTTTCAGGAAAAGGGCGGAAAGTGAAATTTTCGACGATATCCGCACCACTCTTGAGCGGATGGATATTAAAATGGATTCATTTTTTAATGAACACGATCTCTATGCTGACGGATCCGTTGACGACGTAATAAAGGAGTTTCGCGAAAAGGATCTGGCTTATGACAAAGAGGGAGCGGTCTGGTTCAGAACCACGCATTTCGGGAAGGAAAAAGATACCGTTCTGGTTAAAAGCAGCGGCGAGCCGACGTATCGCCTCCCGGATATCGCCTATCATAAAAACAAGCTTGACCGCCATTATGATCTCTGCATTGATGTATTCGGAGCTGACCATATAGACACTTATCCTGACGTACTTAACGGCATTAAAGCGCTGGGATATGATTCTGACAAGGTAGATGTGCTTGTCTATCAGTTTGTCACGATTGTCAGGGAAGGGGAGCCCTATAAAATGAGTACGCGCAAGGCCAATTTTGTAACCCTGGATGAACTGATGACAGAAGTGGGTTCAGACGTCACCCGGTTTTTCTTCCTGATGCGCTCACCCTCCACACATCTAGAGTTTGATATAGCCCAGGCGAAAGAGGCCGGCGAAAAGAACCCCGTTTTCTACCTGCAATATGCCCATGCCCGGATACAGTCGATACTCCGCAGAGTGGAGGAAGAGTACGGCACAAAAAAAGCAGCAGATCTCAGTGTGTTAAACCATGCAAGTGAAATCCGGCTAATCAAAGAGATGCTTGAT
>JBBDRV010000062.1:0-9633 GCA_040905285.1 Balneolaceae bacterium
AGAGCGCTACCCCGACACGGTAGAGGTCACTGGTTCGAATCCAGTAGCACCCACCCATAAAAAGGCGCTTCCGACAGGGATTCGCCTATTTTATTTCCGAACCATTCGGACAAAATCGCTTGCCCTATGTTTGCCCCGGGCATGAATCCGGACTCCGCTTGCCTCTATCTTTCCTCAATTAGCCTCTGGTCATGATATGAATCGCCCTGTCTTCCGCGATAACATGGAGCTTGTAGGGAGTATCCATCTTTATTTCGGATTCACCTGCATTCACACCGTCTATCGTGATATCCCAGTACTCCTTGTCTATTGCAGTCATGGAATTTAGTCCAGTGCCGCTCTCCTCTTTCGTACGAAGAACCTCCTTTTGACTGTCCGTATCTACATATCTGTATACCGTATCTTTGTTATTCAGCGTGTAAACAATGATCTGTATGCCGTGCTCCTGTGTTAAAATGGTCCCTTCATCCAGTGGAAGCTGATTTGTATCCATGATATGTGTTCAGTTCTTTGCTGGTGAATAAATTTCTTTGTTGGTGAACCGCATAGACTATCTCTCCATTCACTCTGATCCGGTTTTCTGTAAAATTTCCGAAGGAAACGTTTCGTGCAGTTAAAGCATTTTAAACAGACATAAAAACATCAAATCAAGGAGACATTATGATTTCAACTCGTGCACATGGTACACTTGACTATGTAATGGGAGTCGTACTGATACTCGCACCATTTCTATTCGGCTTTGCCACAGGTGGCGCTGAAATGTGGGTGCCGATTATTTTGGGAGCTGCTGTGATTCTTTACAGCCTTATAACTGCCTATGAGCGGGGAGTCATTCCGGGCATATCAATGAGAACACATCTGTGGCTTGACGGGCTGGGCGGATTATTTCTGGCGCTTTCACCATGGCTGTTAGGATTTGCGTCAATCGTATTCCTGCCTCATCTGATCGTTGGACTGGGTGAATTAATCGTCGTATTTACGACGGAACAGGTTCCGCAGGAAAGACCGCGCAGAGCGGCCGTATAGAACCGCAATAAACACAGTAACTGAATTTTATTAATCCTGAATTATCCTGAATTTTTTATTAATCAAGAGAGGGAAGGCTGACGGGTAATCAGTCTTTCCCTTATTCTCTTCTGTCCATTACTCTATGGTTGTGATGTTCACTGTGGCCTCGCCTATCATGACGGTGAGTTTGTAAGGAGTATTCATTTCAAAGTCGGTCTCTCCTATATTCACTCCGTCGATGATTATATCCCAGTAATCCCTGTCAATTTTATTGATGGAGTTAAATCCGCTTTTTGTGTTCTCGATTGTACGCAAAAGCTCTTTGCGGCTGTCAACTTCTATATATCTGTAAACTGACTTCATTTTGTCGATTTCATAGGCAATTAACTGTATGCCGTTCTCCTGCGTTATCACACGTCCTTCATCCAGGGAAAATTGACTACTCTCCTTAAATTGATTCCTCTCCATGGTCCGCCTTTTTCCATAGGTAACCGTAAAGAAAAGATTTCCATTCGGCCGCCATGTCTGCCGGCATACCGGCGCTGTAGCCGCTGATGGAAAAATAGTTGAAAGCCGGGCCGGCAAAACGTAAGTTGAATCCGTATTCGGGTAACAGGCGTATCCAACACACAACCACACTTCTGAACAGGTTTCTGAACAAAAGACATTAATTTCAGCCGGGATAAACAGAATAAATAGATAAATGAAAAGAAGAACAAGCTATATATATCCAAGTCTGTTAGCTGTCGCAGTTCTGGCGTTGACAGCCTGTGACAACTCAACCGGTGTGGAACAAAATGGAGGCAACAATTTTTGTACCAATTCGGTCGGTTCAGCTATAAATCTGAGCGGGATTCATTTTCCTGATATGGAAGAAGGCTGGGCAATCGGTGTTTGCGGCAATATCATACATACGGCCAACAGGGGTGAAAGCTGGGACCTGCAGGAGAGCGGAACAGAAGAGACATTGCAGGCTGTACATTTTGCTGACAACAGAACCGGATGGGCTGTGGGCTACCTGGACCATATACTCTATACCAACAGCGGCGGACTGTCATGGGAAGAGCAGGAAACCGGCACTGATCTCACCTTGCAGGGACTCTCTTTTACCGATACCAGAACAGGATGGGCAGTCGGATGGGCAGGGTTGATCCTGCATACGTCTGACGGGGGAGAAAACTGGGAGGAACAGGACAGCGGCACCTCTGCAGATCTGAATGATATATTGTTTACTGGTCCGGACAACGGATGGGCTGTCGGCAGCAGTGGCTTAATCCTTCATACTGAAGATGGTGGGGAAAACTGGGAGGAACAGGACAGCGGCCGTACTGAAAATCTGAGTACACTATATTTTACGGATTCCCAGAGAGGGTGGATAATTGGCAACAGCGGTACGATCCTTCATACAACAAACGGAGGAGCGAGTTGGCAGGAGCAGGAAACCTCTCTTTCATCAGACCTGAATGATATTCAGTTTACCGATTCTGATACCGGATGGATCGTCGGCAATCATGATACGATCCTGTACACGGATAACGGAGGCGCCAGCTGGCAGTTTCAGGATCTTCCTGTTCTGGAAGTTATGTTCACAGGTGTCCATTTCACCGACTCACAGACAGGATGGGTTGTGGGAAGTTTTGGAATTATGATGCATACCGAAGATGCCGGGGAAAACTGGGAAATTAAGACGAACTGACCCTATGTTCATGAACGGCTAATGAATTCACTATGACCTTCCTTCCTTCCTATACGGTCCGTCTCCTTCTGATAGCCCCGTTTATTTTTTCATGTACCCCATCACAAACCTCGGAAAACGAAGATTTCACATCTCTGTTTAACGGCCGGGATCTAAGCGGCTGGGTTCTGCCCGAGGGTGATGGCGGGCACTGGCAGGTGATCGACGGGGTTATAGATTATGATGCGCTCAGTGAAGCTCCCGGGGACAAAAATTTATGGACTGAAAATGAATACGGGGATTTTGTACTGCATCTTGAATGGAGGATCAAAGAGACCCCCTTTGTTAATCAAAATATCCGCATAATTCGTCCTGACGGGAGTTATCAAAAGAATATTAACAGTAAGATAATCCGTTTGGCGCTGCCGGATTCCGACTCCGGCATCTATGTGCGCGGCATGCCCAAAGCCCAGATAAATATCTGGAATTGGCCGGTAGGGTCTGGGGAGGTCTGGGGATACCGTACAGATTCTGAAATGCCTGACGAAGTAAGGGCCGCAGTCACACCGGAGATATTTGCCGATAACCATGTTGGGGAATGGAATAACTTTGAAATCTCGATGAAAGAGGACCTGTTGACCGTGGTTCTGAATGGTCATACGGTGATCAGGAATGCACAGTTACCCGGTATTGCAGAAAGAGGTCCTGTCGGCCTGCAGCATCATGGAGGTCAGGTGGATGGCGAATGGGTAAGCCCGCCGTCTTTGGTTCAGTTTCGGAATATCTATATAAAGGAACTATGACTTCCTTATTTGTGATATTTTAAATTAAAGGCGTTATGAAAGCAAGTCCAACCCTCTTTTTTCTGATTTTTATGCTTTTTGGAAGTGGTTACAGCCAGGATCCGGAATTGACTGAAGTGTGGGAACCGGTACCGGACTATGTTGAGCCGGGCCGCAATACAACTGCCCCGCCTTCAGATGCTGACTATCTGTTTGACGGATCAACTCTGGACGAGTGGATGCTGCAGGACGGAACCGAGGCAGACTGGATTATTGAAAACGGCAGTATGAGGGTAAACGCTGAAAGCGGGGATATCAAAAGCCGCAGAGAGTTCAGGGATTTGCACCTGTATGTCGAGTGGAGAGCCCCCGAAGTCATAAATGGTGAAGGACAGAGCCGTGGAAACAGCGGTATTTTTCTGCAGGACAGGTATGAAGTTCAGGTGCTCGACAACTGGGAGAATCCGACCTATGTAAACGGTATGGCCGGCAGTATCTATAAACAGCACATTCCGCTCTCGAATCCAGCCAGGCGACCAGGTGAGTGGCAGGCATTTGAAATATTTTACAGGGCACCTGTCTTTGACGGCGATGAGAAACTTACAGAGCCTGCACGTGTCACAGTACTGTTAAATGGCGTTCTGGTTCAGAATAATGTTGAAATTTACGGTTCAACAGTTTACAGGGGGGAACCGGCCTATGTATATCATGGTGCAGACGGAATCCGATTGCAGAATCACGGCGGCGACCAGGTCAGCTTCCGTAATATATGGGTTCGTGAACCCGATGAGTCTGTAAGCCGTACAAACGGGATTACCGGACAGGATAACAGGAATTGAACAGCAGGCTCTTGGTGTTCAGTCAGTACCTGTTATTACGGGATGCGGACATTTCATCGTAGGCAAAAATCAGGTCAAAACGTGTGCCGTTCTCCGTATCGATATACAGGTCAGCTTCCAGCTGCTTCGAAAACGTGTTGATCAAAGTCATCCCAAGGGACCTGGATTTGTTCTTCATAAAATCGCCGGGAAGACCTATGCCGTTATCTGCAACTGTATATTTTATCCTGTTATCCAGCCTTTTGAAGGAAATGTTAATTTCCCCGCTGCCATTGTGAGGGAAAGCATGCTTCAGAGAGTTGGTGACAATTTCGTTCAGGAGTAACCCGCATGGTATAGCCTGTGTAATTGTCAGGGGAATGGAATCGGCATTGATATTTATCTTCACTTTCCGGTCATTCGACAGATGTGAACTTGAGATCACGTTCAACAGCTCTTCTATATAGAGGTCAAACTGAATTTCCCCGAGATTTTCATTCTGATATAATTTCTCATGGATCAGCGCCATTGAATTAATCCTGGACTGACTGTCTTTTAATACTTTTCTGGCATTATCATCCTTTGTCTTGTTGCTCTGGAGCTCCAGAAGCGCAATGATGACTGCCAGATTATTTTTTACACGATGATGGATTTCAGCCAGCAATATTTCTTTTTCCCTCAGGGAGCGTATCACCTTTTCCTCGGCTTTTTTACGATCTGTGATATCGACAAAAGTGTTGAAGATGGCAATGATTTTTCCCCCGACAACGACAGGAGCATCATACATCAAAACATCCACACTGCTGCCGTCCTTCCGTATCTGTTTTCCATAAATTTCAACTTCGTCTCCAGTCGCCGTTTCATCTCCGGCATCTTCCGGCTGCAGGAGCTTGTTGATATCCAGCCCCAGGATTTCATCCATCTCATATCCAAAAATCTCTTCAAAGCCGCTGTTCACCATCTTGATCTCCTTATGGTCGTCAAGCATCGCAATGCCCATCGGAGAGTTTCTGAAGAGCTGCCGGAACAGTTCTTCATTTTCCTTTATTTTTTCCTGCCGGTAATACTGTTCTGTGGTATCCCTGCCAATGGCAATAACCACTTTCTGTCCAAAATAGGTCCCTGAATTGAGCTGAATCTCCTTCGGGAATATCTCTCCGTTCTTTCGTCTGCCCCACCATTCATACCGCTGGGGTTCCCCTTTAAGTGCACGTTGAAAGTATTTGTATGTCTCTTCAGGATCTACTTTGCCGGGGGCTGCCAGTGCGTCAGGAAACTTGTTAATGAAGAATTCTTTCTCATAACCGTACATCTTGACAGCTCCCTTGTTTACCTGCAGAAACCTCCCCTCTCTGTCCTGGATATAAATGGCGTCCTCAATGGAGTCGAATAATGTCTCAAAGCTTTTCAGAGACATCCGGTAGCCATCCCCCCTCATCTCCGGGGGAAAATCGTTGACGGAAGCCGAACGATCCGAAGGATCTTCTTCCGGCTGAAACTGCTCAAATGTTTGGGAATCCGTCTCTCCGGCAGCTTCTGATTGATCGCCGGCTATAGCCAGCACTACAGGCCGGCCATTATATTCAATATCATAAGTGGAGAACTGTACCAGGCGACCACTCAGGCCCTTCAGTTTCCAGACAGGACGTTGCCTGGTATGCACGGAATCCAGGACATGACGGCTATTCTCTTCACTTCTTTCCTTCTGAACACCCTGTATAACCCTTTCGCCCAGTTCGGTAATTTTTCTGGACAGGAAGTCTGTCCGTTCATACCCGTATTTTTCCAGTGCTTTCTCATTTACATCCAGAACCATCAGAGTTCCGGGATCATAAACGATCATCGGCTCCGATTCGAAAAAAGAGAAATCAGACTGTAAAATTTTATTCTCCATACTGACTGATGCATTACGGTCAATTCCAAGTCCCCTGCCATAAGTCCCCTGCCACTCTTGCTGTCTGTATTTAGCAGTGTCCTTAATATATAAATATTACGGACAGGACCTCAGATTTGATATAAATAATTTATAACCCGGCCGAATGACAGTCTGTAGCAACACGGGTGCAGTCATTTACGGGTTGGCACCCGGCAGAGGTGTCGAAATGAAAAGTTTATTGATAGACAAGCTTTTCTTATTTTAGCGGTTGAGTTTATAACACATTCATACAGGTTCCTTATTATTTAATCATACAGGTTCCTTATTATTTAATTATTCTATTCCGGATTCGTAAATCTGAACAGTATAAAATACCTCATTAAAACACCTCTGAAATACCCTCCGAAAAAAATTTATGGCCGCAGATAAAATTACGCTGATCTTCCCGGACGGTGCTTCAAAACAATTTAGAAAAGGTGTTACGGGCAGTGACGTAGCTGAAAGCATCTCGCGGGGACTGGCCCGAAATGCATACAGTATCACCCTTAACAACACCATACTGGATCTTGACCGGCCGCTTGATGAAGATGGGGAGATCGAGATCAATACCTGGGGCTCAGAAGATGGACAGTATACATTCTGGCACTCTTCCGCCCATTTGCTTGCTGAAGCAGTACAGGAACTGTATCCTGACGCAAAATTCGGTATAGGGCCTCCCGTTGAAAACGGGTTTTACTACGATATCGATTTCGGTGAGAGGACCATTTCCCCGGACGACTTGCCTGAAATAGAAAAGAAAATGCTGGAGCTGGCCCGCAATAAATCTGAATTCGAGCGAATAGAGATCTCCAAAGAGGACGCATTCGACTTTTATAACAAGAGAGGCAATGAGTATAAGACGGATCTTATAAAGGACCTGGAAGACGGATCCATTACATTTTATAAACAGGGATCATTTACAGATTTATGCCGCGGACCCCACCTTCCGGATACGGGGGTCATCAAAGCGGCAAAGCTGACAGGCATTGCAGGAGCTTATTGGCGCGGGGATAACAAGCGAAAGCAGCTGACTCGTATTTACGGCATTACCTTTCCAAAGCAGAAAATGCTTCTGGACTATCTTGACCAACTGGAGGAAGCTAAAAAAAGGGATCATAAAAAACTGGGTCGGGAACTCGGTATTTATCAGATGGATCCGCTCGTTGGCAGCGGATTGCCGCTCTGGCTTCCGAACGGAACGGTTATCCGCCGCACCCTCGAACAATACCTCAGGCAGTTGCAGGTCAGCCTTGGATACAGGGAAGTTATTACTCCGCATATTGCCAATATTGAGTTATACAGGAAATCCGGGCATTATCCGTATTACAAGGATTCTCAATTTAATCCCATAGAGGTGGATGACGAGGAATACATGCTCAAACCGATGAATTGCCCTCATCATCACCGTATTTATGATAATGAACTTCGCAGTTACAGGGACCTTCCTGTAAAGCTGTCTGAATTCGGTACGGTTTATCGATATGAACAGTCCGGTGAGCTGAACGGCCTGTCACGGGTGCGGGGGTTCACACAGGATGATGCTCATGTATATTGTACCCATAACCAGCTGAAAAATGAGATTAAGGAAACCATAAAACTCACTCAGCAGGTATTCAATACATTTGATATGCCGGTGGATATCCGGCTCTCGTACCGTGATGACAATGAGGATAAATACGGGGGTAAAAGTGAATTCTGGGAACGTGCCCAATCAGAAATAAAGGAAGTGGCGGATGAAATGGGGTTCACTTACAGTATTGCCGAAGGCGAAGCCAGTTTTTATGGCCCTAAAATAGATTTCATCATCCGGGATGCGATCGGTCGCAAGTGGCAGCTCGGCACAGTTCAGGTCGACTATGTAATGCCTGAACGTTTTGACCTTACCTATGTCGGGCCGGACAATGCAAAACACCGCCCTGTTATCATTCACAGAGCCCCTTTTGGATCCATGGAACGCTTTGTGGGAATTCTGATTGAACACTTTGCCGGCAATTTCCCTCTGTGGCTTGCTCCGGTGCAGGTTAAACTGATTTCTGTTTCCGACGATTATAACACCTATGTGAACACCTGCGCAGACCGGCTTTTGAAACTCGGATTCCGTGTGGAAACTGACAGCAGGAGTGAAAAAATCGGAGCGAAAATAAGGGATGCGGAAACCGCTAAAATACCTTATATGCTGATTATCGGTGAAAAAGAGAAAAAAGATGAAACAGTATCAGTTAGAAGACATAAATTGGGAGATATTGGAACGTTTCCTTTTTTGAATTTTATTACAGAGATCCAGGAAGAGGTAGAGGAGAAGAAACTGCCCCCTGTCCATCAACCATAATTAAACCAACGAGGCTACTATCGCAAACAGAAGACCATCCCGTCCACGCCGAAAACGTGACGATGATCGACCCAATATCAACGAAGAGATCCGAGCGAACACAGTTCGAATAATCAAACCTGATGAAGGTCATGAGATTGTTGAGCTGGATCGGGCTCTGGAGATCGCCGGCTCATTTAAACTGGACCTGGTGGAAATAGCTCCCGACGCCAAGCCTCCGGTATGCAAGGTGATTGATTTTGGCAAATTCATGTATGAAAAAAAGAAAAAAGAGAAAGAAGCCAAAAAGAAGCAGCATACCATGCAGGTAAAAGAGTTGCGGTTCCGGCCGAATACGGATGATCATGACCTTGAATTTAAAATGAGGCATGCCAGGGGTTTTCTGGATGATGGGGACAAAGTAAAAGCCACAGTACAATTCAGGGGCAGGGATATGCTCTATACCGAAAAAGGTGAAGTTCTTCTCAGCAATCTGGCTGAACAACTCAGTGATGTCGCTGAAATTGAATCCAAGCCTACAATGGAAGGACGCAGAATGATCATGATTCTTACCCCCTCCAAGCACTCATGACCTGGAACGCAAACACTGCACTGTTAAACAATTGTTAAACAGTGGAAGAACCCTTATCTTTTCAGTCTTTATAATTTTACAGAATAATTTTACAGACCAAGACAGCACCATGCCAAAGATGAAATCAAATAGTGGCGCCAAAAAGCGTTTCAAAGTAACCGGAAGCGGTAAAATCAAACGCAAGAAAGCTTTCAGAAGCCATATACTGACGAAAAAAAGCAGCAAACGTAAGCGCCAGCTCGGTAAGGAAACCCTTGTGGATTCCACCAATGAAAAGGCGATCAAAAAACTAATTCCCTACAAGGTTTAATTAAATTCATAAAAGGATATCTGCGCAGATCATGACCTTGCCGGCAGAGACAATTATCTGCCCGTTCTGAAAGGGAATTGGTGCAGGGGACAGTTAACGTTAATGGCCGCAGATACACTGATAATAATAACACTTAAACGTTTACATAAATGCCACGTTCAAGAAACCTAGTGGCTTCCCGTCGCCGTCGCCGCAAGATTATCAAGCAGGCGAAAGGTTACTGGG